>JAEYYZ010000114.1 GCA_023428185.1 Actinomycetes bacterium | reverse complement strand
CCCGCATGGCTTTCATCGCGTTGGCAATGGTGGTTTGGTACACGCGAGATTCGTCGGATTCTGCGGCTTCCGCTCGGGCACGACTGCCGGCCTCAAAATGAGCCAGGTACTCTGCAAACCGTTCACGCTCTGCAGCTTGGCCTGCGGCAAACGCCTCGGAATCCTCCACGCGCCCCTCCTGGGTTTCGCTCGACATGTCGGTGTCAGTCATTTCTGGCCTCCCTGGGGCACCAGAGTAAGCCCTGTGCGGTCGCAGGCGCTCACGTGGTGGCCGTCGCGTCCCTGTGCACCCGTCAGGGGCGCTGTCCACCCGTCAGGCGCCGCGCGCTTGCGCAGCCTCGTCTAGCCTGCGCAGAGCACCAAGCACTGCCGTCTTGTCCGTGGTGCCCCATAAAGGCGGCATCGACCGCGCGAGGAATCCTCCGTACCGCGCGGATGCCAACCGCGAATCGAGTACGGCCACCACTCCTTTGTCGTCCATAGTGCGGATGAGCCTGCCTGCCCCTTGCGCCAAGAGCAACGCCGCGTGCGTGGCACTCACCGTCATGAATCCGTTGCCTCCCCGCGCGTCTGCTGCTTCGGTGCGGGCTTGGGTGATCGGGTCGTCGGGCCTGGGGAAAGGAATGCGATCAATCACCACCAACGATGCAGTAGCACCAGGGATATCTACGCCTTGCCACAACGTGGTAGCGCCGAACAAGCATGCGCGCGGGTCCTCTTTGAAGCGTTCAACCAGGGTTGATACTTGGTCGTCGAGTTGGTAGAGCACGGGGAAGTCGAGCCGAGCTCGCATGGTGTCGGCCGCCGCAACTGCCGCCCGATGCGAGGAGAACAGTCCTAGCGTGCGGCCGCCCGCGGCTTCAATCAGTTCCGCGAGCTCGTCGAGCGCCTCCTCTGAGATGCCGCCCGCGCCGGGCCTTGGCAAGTGCGACGCGACATAGAGCATCCCTTGAGTGGCGTAGTCGAACGGGCTGCCGGCGTCTAGTGTGCTCGGCTGCTCCAAACCCAAGTGGCGTGCGATGGCGTCGAAGCCACCGCCCAATGCCAACGTTGCGGAGGTAAAGACCGCCGCCCGCTCCCCCACCAGTTTGTCTTGGATGAGCTCGGCCACGTCCAGAGGGGCGGCGAGCACGCGCGCGGGATGCGGCGCGTCGTAGTCTCCGTCGGGCGGCGCAAGCCACACCACGTGACGGCCGTGCTCGCCTTGAAGGATTTCGCAGACGTCGGCAATCTCACCCAATGCCGCCGATGCAACCTTGGCTGCGGCATCGTCCGCCTCCCCCGTCTTGGTCACGGCGGTCATGGCCTCGCGGGTGGCCGCGCGCACTAGCTCCACCGCTTGGGCCAAGTGCTCTGGCAGACCATTGCGCAACCTGCCGTTGGTCTCCTCGCCCAGGGCGGCGTCGAGTGCGCGTGCGGCTCGGTCCAGTTGGGTCGGGTCCGCCCCACACCGGCGTGCGGAGCGGCTGGCGCGCTCTACCGCGCGCACTGTGAGTTCGTGCGTGGCAGAAGAGGTGATGCGGGAAACAAGCTCATGGGCTTCGTCCACAATGAGCGCGGCATGTTCGCCGATCATGTCGTGGCTGGTCGCCTGGACACCGAGCACGGCGTGGTTGGTGACCACTATGTGAGCTGTCACGGCTTCGTCTCTGGCGCGTTGTGAGAAACACTCGTTCACCATGGGGCACTTGCCCTCAAGACATTCCCTGCCCGCCACCGCCACCTGGGCCCATGCGCGCCCAGGCACGCCAGGTACCAGGTCATCCCGGTCCCCAGTCTCCGTAGTGGCCGCCCACTCATGGAGACGCGCCACCTGCTGGCCCAGTTCGGAGGTGGGTGTCAGGTTGAGCGGTAGGCCGTCGTCTTCAGGTTCGGGGTAGCCGCCCGCCATTTTGTGTTTGCACAGGTAGTTGGAGCGACCCTTGAAAAGGGCGGTGCGCGCCGGTTCACCTAGCGCGGGCTCCAATGCCTCCACTACGAGCGGCAGGTCCTTGATGTACACCTGGCGTTGCAACGCCAACGTGGCGGTAGACACCACCACGCGCTTGCCGGTGCGAACGGCATACGCTACAGCGGGAACAAGGTATCCCAAGGACTTTCCGGTGCCGGTTCCGGCCTGGATCAGAGCGGTCGATTCCTCGTCAAGCGCGCACTCCACTGCGCGAGCCATGCTCACTTGACCCTCGCGCGCCGAGCCTCCGAGCGCCTTCACGGCGGCAGTCAGGAGAGACTCGACGTCTACGTCAGCGCTCACTCCCCGACCGCGGCGTCACGCATTCGGCGCGCTAGCGACTCAGACACCAGCGCGGTGAGTTGGAAACCCTCCGCAGAGTGCTGTTCGTTGAGCACTTCGCCCGCGGTGTGCGCTTCGCTCACGAGGTCGCCACGCGTGTACGGAAGAGTCAGTTCCACACGCACGGCGGGGCGCGGCAACATTTCGCCGATGACTTCGAGCAGCCTGTCGATTCCCTCGCCCGTGAGTGCGGAGACTTCCACGGTGCGTTCCCTACGACCGCGTAGTCGTAGCAGGGTCTCGGGCTCGGCGATGTCGCTCTTGTTGAGCGCCAGCAGTTCCGGGATGTCAGAAGCGCCTGGTACATCCGCAAGTACGGTACGGACGGCGGAGATCTGACCCTCGGGGTCCGGGTGCGATGCGTCCACTACGTGGACAATGAGATCCGCGTGAGCCGCCTCCTCAAGCGTGGAGGCAAACGCCGCCACTAATTGGTGCGGGAGGTTGCGCACAAAGCCCACCGTGTCAGACACGGTGAACTCACGCCCGTCAGGAGTGTGAGCTTTGCGGACAGTGGGGTCGAGGGTGGCGAACAACAAGTTTTGAACCAAGACACCTGCGCCCGTGATGCGATTGAGAATCGAGGACTTCCCGGCGTTGGTGTATCCCACAATCGCCACATTGGGCAACTCAAGCCTGCGCTCACGTCGCACTTCCCGCGCCGGTTCCATGGCGCGAATCTGACGCCTCAAGTGCGCCATGCGTGTACGAATGCGGCGGCGGTCCAGTTCGATCTTGGTTTCACCAGGGCCACGGGAGCCGATGCCCTCACCACCAGCCACCCGGCCACCCGCCTGCCGGGACATCGATTCACCCCAACCACGCAAACGCGGTAGCAAGTACTCGAGTTGCGCAAGTTCCACTTGGGCCTTGCCCTCTTTGGACTTGGCGTGTTGAGCGAAGATATCCAGGATGAGCGCGGTGCGGTCAATCACTTTGACCTTGACCACGTCTTCAAGGGCACGGCGTTGGCTGGGCTGGAGTTCGTCATTGACGATCACAGTGTCGGCACCCACCGCTTTGACCACGTCTCGTAACTCTTGGGCTTTACCTTTGCCGATGTACGTTGCCGGGTCAGGGTGGGGTCGCCTTTGAAGCAGGCCGTCCATCACTTGTGACCCCGCTGTCTCTGCGAGCGCTGCCAGTTCACGGAGCGAGATCTCCGCATCGAGAGCCGGGCCACGAGCCCACTGCCCCACGAGCACCACCTTTTCGAGCCGCAATTGGCGGTACTCGACTTCAGAGATGTCTTCAAGCTCGGTGGACAATCCGGAGATGCGGGTCAGTGAAGCGCGTTCTTCACGGTCAAACTGGTCACCGTCGTAGTCGGTTACCGCCGTGTCGCTGGCTGAAACCGCTGTCCCGGCGCGCGAAAGCACCCGCTCGATGACGGCATCGGCGCGTGAAACTGCCTGGGTGTCTTGATCGTGGGACTCAGTTGTCATTGCCCTCCATTGTCTCACTCCCCGTAGGGGACGAGGAGTGACGCGCACCCCCCGAGCCCGGCTACGCTCAGATCCCGTGAGTGAGGACCACTACTTCTCCGCGCGGCCAGCCTCGGCAAACGAACGCCGCGAGATCACCGTGTCACTCGCTGGACGCGAGTTTGTGCTTGAGACGGCGGCGGGGGTGTTCTCCCCTGCGCATATCGACCTGGGTACGACGGTCCTCTTGCGTACAGTCCCAGTGCCCGCCCCTGGAGACCTGCTGGATCTTGGATGTGGTTGGGGGCCCATCGCACTCACAGCCGCGCTACGTCAGCCCCAGGCTCGCATCACTGCAGTGGACGTCAATGAAAGAGCCCTGGACCTCTTGAGAGTCAACGCCGCGCGGGTGGGCGCCCGCGCCACTCTCGCACCCATCACAGCGTGCACCCCAGACCACGTGCCGCCCGATGCCGTGTTCGACACCATCTGGTCCAACCCGCCCATTCGCATCGGCAAGGCGGCGCTTCATGACTTGCTTACGCAGTGGGTTCCCCGATTGCGTCCAGGCGGTGAGGCGTACTTGGTGGTTCAACGCAACCTCGGCGCAGACTCGTTGGCGGCGTGGCTCGCTCAGCAGAACTGGGGCGACGTTAGCAAGATTGCTTCCGCCAAGGGCTTCCGGGTTCTTCGCTTGACGCGCGACGACGACGCCTAGCCACTCACCTCGACGTCACCGCTGGCTACTAGGACGGCTGGCCCTTCGAGGACGGTGTGGTCGGGCCTCACGCGCACTGTCACCACTCCGCCTGGCACTTGCACATCCCACACATCGAGCGCGGTGGTGCCCGCCCATGCTCTCACTGCGAGAGCAGCGGCAACGGCACCCGTTCCACAAGACCGGGTCTCGCCCGAGCCTCGTTCATGCACGCGCATGCGCACCACGCCACGGCGTTCACCTGAAGAGTCAGACTCACCCAAGGGCACCACAAACTCCACGTTGGAACCCTCGGGTGGCGGCGGGTCCACGCGGGGCGCAACAGACAGATCAAGTCCAGTGAGTTCGTCTTGAGAGGCAAGAGCGACCACGGTATGCGGGTTGCCCACATCCACGCTCAGCCCTGGCCGTGGCACGGAACCGCGCGCCGCCACAATGCAATCCGCCGCGTCGTCTTGCTCC
>JAEYYZ010000081.1 GCA_023428185.1 Actinomycetes bacterium | reverse complement strand
GAGGACATTGACGTCCTCACCGAATGGGCGAACCTGGCGCCCTGACGCTCGGTCTTGGGGCTCGGTGCCTTGGCGCGCAACGGAGTCCGTCCGAGACATGCCAACGGCCCGTGGCGCATCCCACGGGCCGTCGACGTTTGTGCCTCACGTCGCGAGCAACTGTGCTCAGCGCGTGGGGCCGTTCTGTTGATGGATGCGTCCGTAGACGGTCGCGTTGGGAGCGGCCGCGTCGTCGTCTGTGACGGGGACGGGATCCCCTGCCACCACGTCCTCGACGTGGTCTCCCGAGTACGCGCTCTCGTTGGACGATCCGGTGTCCTTGAAGAGCTCCTCCTCGTTGAGGTGGTCTTCAGTGTCGATTCGTGAGCGACCGCGCTCCATGCGCTCGCGCTCCACCTCGTCAGCAAGTTCCTGGAGGGTCTTGGTGCCCTGGTGGACTTGCTCTTCTGAGTTGTTCATCATCTCGCTCCGTTCATTTCGAGCACAGACGGCGAGGTGCTTGGGTAGAGGCAAATGCCGTCATCCATCAAACGGATGCGCTATCCCATTTGTTCCTAAGGGGCCAAATACCAGGGCATTTGCCCTTCCGCAACGCCTCGGGTCTACGCCGAAGCGAGGGCTTGAAGCGTAAGGTCCAGTGCCATCGCCTCAGGAACGCCTCCAGAGAGCGAGACAAGAGCGGTGCTTCGCCCATCGCTTGCCGAACACTCGTGAGCAACCCAAGCATCCGCGGGGGGCTCGTCGTCGTTCGTGTACACATAGTCGTTGGTCGTCAGAATGCACACCGCATTGCCCTTGGAGGCAGTGCGTTCGCCGTGTACTCCAGCGCGAGTCACCCATTCTTCGGAGGCCTGCCTGCTCCACAGTCCGGGGCTGCCCCCTGCCACGAGATATACCACCGCGTAGTACAGACCTTCCTGCGCTTCATAACCGCGCGCCACCGCTGCCGCGCCATCGTAAGCGGTGGAAACGTTGGCCGCGGCAGCTTCATTGACACCACGCACCTGAGCCGTGTTCGCCAAGCACCGCTCCATGTCTTCCTGCTCGACTCGTTCGCATCGCTGGTCGTGTGCGACGAACTCACCAAAGGAGTCCGGAAGCGCGACTGTGCGGCCGTTAGCGTCGGGCTCCGACGTGATGCCTCCAGGCTCCCCGCCGCAAGCGGAGAGCGCGAGGGCCATCAGGATCAACGGGACTGCATACTTCACGCGCACAACTACTCCATTCTCATTTCGCAGCTTTAGCCGCGCGGCTTACGCAGATGCGAGCGCCTGGGACGTGACCTCAAGGGCGCCCTCAACGGTGACACCTTGAATCGGGTACACCAGAGCCGTGACCTCACCGTTGCTCGCCCGACACTCAACGGGAACCCACTCGTCGGCAGCTGGCTCAACATCGGCACGAACAACGCCACCGGCAACAATGACCAGGCAGTCCGCGTTGCCCTGGGACACCAACCGCTCGCCATGAAACTGCGTCCACTCGACCCATTCGTCGGAATCCTCGCTAGTCCATAGCGCCGGACTGTCTCCAGCAACGACAAAGACGGTGACAATCCCCGAGCGGTCCCCGGTGACGTACGTACGACCTTCAGCCGATGCGCCGCCGAACGCCTGGGAAAGGTTGCCTGCGGCGGCGACATCCACGCCGTGCTGCCGCTCAGCTACTGCGCGGCACTTGCTTGCAGGGTCCGACTCCAAGCCATCACACGCCTGGGCGTATTCCACAAACTCACCAAAGGAATCAGGAAGAGTCACCGACCGGTCTGACACTTCCTGACCCACAGCGCTGTCGCCCGAGGCGGTGGCGCCTCCCCCACTGCACGCAGAAACGGCAAGCGCTAGCAGGACAAGAGGAACCGCAAGAATCGCGCGCACACATGCTCCGTTCGGGTTTGGTTCAACCAGACTCTAGCGGACGTGATCTGGGGCGATTGCGAGACCTTAAGGCGAAACGTCCCAGCTCAACAGGTCGTCGATGGTGTCGCGGCGAATGTGCACAGTCGCCTTGCCGTCACGCACGGAGATCACTGCGGGACGCAAGGCGGAGTTGTAGTTGTTAGCCATGACGCGGCCATAGGCGCCTGTCGCAGGCACGGCAAGCAAGTCGCCGCGCTTGATGTCCATGGGCAACTTGACGTCCCGAACCACGATGTCGCCAGCTTCACAATGCTTACCCACCACGCGGGCGGGCACGCGGGGTTCGTCGCTCAGCCGGGAGGCAATGGTGGCGGTGTACTCGGCGCCATAGGTGATGGTGCGCATGTTGTCGCTCATGCCGCCATCCACTGACACATACTCACGTCTCCCGCCGTCTTCGAGCTCCACGCGCTTCACTACACCCACCGTGTAGAGAGTCATTCCCGCAGGGCCCGCAATGGCACGGCCCGGCTCCACGCTGATGTGCGGCCATGAGCCACCGGTGGAGGCAAGTGCCTTGGACACGGCATCGGCCACACCCAAAGCGGCGTGCCACGTGTCGAGCTCGTCGCCCACCTCCGTGTACTGGATGGCGTAACCGCCGCCCAAGTCCACCTCGGGCAGTTCTACTCCAGTGGCTTTCGCGTAGTCGGCACGCAAGCGGAACATGCGTTCCGCTGACTCCCTGAACGCGTCCAGCGAGAGAATCTGGCTACCGATATGCGTATGGATGCCCAGCAGCCGCAAGCCAGGTGCCGCCGCGCATGCCTCAAGCGCCTTGTATGCGGCACCGGTGGCGAGGGAGAACCCAAACTTCTGGTCTTCGTGTGCCGTAGCGATGTACTCGTGCCCGCCCGCGTGCACACCCGTGGTCACGCGCACTAGCACCGGCGCCACCACCCCCATCTCACGCGCCAACGCGTCCAACACCTCAATCTCCGTGAACGAGTCCACGATGATGCGCCCCACGCCCACCTCAAGCGCGCGGCGCAACTCAGCGTCGGACTTGTTGTTCCCATGCAAGCCGATGCGCTTGCCGGGCATGCCGCCCCGCAAGGCGATTTCCAGCTCCCCGAGGGATGCCACGTCAATGCAGAGATCGTCGTCGTACATCCACCGCGCAATGCGCGAGGTGAGCATGGCTTTGGAGGCGTAGTACACGTCGACCTTGGCGTGGTGCCTGCCGAACGCTGCGGCAAAGTGATCGCGGAACTCCGCGGCACGGGCACGCATATCCGCTTCATCGATGATGTACAGCGGGGTACCAAACTCGGCGGCCAAGTCGCGGACATCCAAGCCGCCCACGACTATTGCGCCGTCGTCCCCACGCGTCACGGAGCGAGAGAAAACCATGGCTACATCCTTTCGGGAGCACCTACGCCGAGCAAGCCCAAGCCCGTGCGGAGCACTTGCCCCGCTGCGTCGTTGAGCCACAACCGTGTGCGGTGAAGGTCGGTGACCTCTTCCTCACCCAAGGGGGTCACACGAGTGCGGTCGTACCACTGGTTAAACGCGGACGCCAACTCTTCCAGGTAGCGCGCCACGCGGTGAGGCTCGCGGAACTCCACCGCTTGGAGCACCACACGCGGGAACTCCCCCAGCGCGCCCAGTAGTTCCGTCTCCGTCTCGTGCGTCAGCAGGCTCGCGTCAAAGCCATCGATGCGCTTGATCCCGTATTCGGCCGCGTTGCGAGCCACTCCTGACGAACGGGCGTGTGCGTACTGCACGTAGAACACAGGGTTGGCATTGGTGGCCGACGCCAAGAGGTCAAGGTCAATGTCAATGCTGGAGTCCGCGCTTGAGCGAGCGAGTGCGTAGCGCGCAGCGTCCACGCCCACCGCCTCCACGAGGTCTTCCATGGTGACCACGTTGCCTGCACGCTTGGACATGCGCACGGGCAACCCGTCCTTCACGAGGTTCACCATTTGACCAATGATGACTTCCACGGAGTTGGGGTCGTAACCCAGTGCGGCTGCGGCGGCCTTGAGTCGCGCGATGTACCCATGGTGATCCGCGCCGAGCAAGTAGATGCACAAGTCAGCGCCACGCTCGTGCTTGTCACGGATGTACGCGATGTCGCCCGCAATATAGGCAGCCTCGCCGTCAGACTTGATGACCACGCGGTCCTTCTCGTCACCAAACTCACTCGAACGCAGCCACCAGGCGCCGTCGGCCTCATACAGCGAGCCGGACTCCTTGAGTTCAGCGAGGGCGCGTTCCACTTTACCGTCTTCGTGAAGCGAGTTCTCGTGGAAGTACACGTCGAACTCCACACCAAAGTCAGTAAGCGACTGCTTGATTTGCTCGAACATGAGGAACACGCCGCGCGCTCTGAAGAACTCCAACGCTTCAGCGTCGGGCATCTCCAGGGGGTCGGGGTCGCCAGCAGCCATCGCCTCGACCATGACCTCGTTGGCGATCTCCTGGATGTAGTCGCCGCCGTAACCGTCTTCGGGAGCCTCTTCGCCGCGCACCACCGCTAGGAGTGAGCGTGCAAAGCGATCGATCTGCGCACCATGGTCGTTGAAGTAGTACTCGCGAATCACGGTGGCACTGTGGAACTGCAACAACCGGGCAATGCTGTCCCCCACAGCCGCCCACCGCGTGCCACCCAAGTGGATGGGTCCCGTGGGATTGGCGGACACAAACTCCACGTTGATGGTCTTGCCCCACAGCGAATCACCGCTGCCGTACTCGTCGCCAAGCTCCACGATGAACTTGGCAAGCTGCCCCGCCGCGCCCGCTTCCACGCGCACATTGATGAAGCCCGGCCCGGCGACGTCGGCCGACGCTATGCCCTCAGTTTGTGCCAGGCGCGCCACCAATGCGGTGGCAAACTCGCGCGGATTCTGACCGGCCTTCTTGGCAACCTGCATGGCCACGTTGGTGGCCCAATCACCGTGTTCGCGCTGGCGCGGGCGCTCCACACGCACCTCACCAACATCCTCCGCAGCCAGGTCAAACTCACCAGCGGCAATGCCGTCTTCAATGGCGACGGTGATGATCTGGGCGAGCTCTTCTGGGGTCACCTTACGAGTCTATCTGCGCCGCCCAGGGACCAGGCGCTAGTCTCTGTGCCACAAGGTGTAAACGACACAAATGGGGAACTCATGAACAACGCCGGTCTTGGCGCGCGGTTACGTTACCGATTCGACAACATCATGGCCCGCGGCAACGTGGCCGTCATCGCACTGCTAGGCATCATCAGCTTGGCGTGGGTGTTGCTGGCAGGACTGGTGGCATGGCTGTTCGAAGTCTTCCCTCTAGATGAAGAGAACGTCAAAGAGGACTACGACATCATCGAGGCCACGTGGCGCCAATTGACGTTCACCCTTGACCCTGGCACTTTCTCCGGCGACATCGGTTGGGGCTGGCGCTTGCTGTCCCTCCTCACCACCCTCTTTGGTGTGCTGGTGGTAGCGAGCCTCATCGGTGTCATTTCCGCAGCGTTCGACGACCAAATCACCAAACTCCGCAAAGGCAAGTCCGCAGTCATTGAAAGCGGCCACACAGTGATCCTGGGTTGGAACCCCAAGGTATTCACCATCATTTCCGAGCTTGTGGTGGCCAACGAGTCTGAACGCAAGCCTGCCATCGTGGTGCTCGCGGACCGCGACCGCGTGGACATGGAAGAGGAAATCAAGGAGAAGGTGGGTTCCACGGCAAACACTCGCGTGATCTGCCGCAGCGGTGACCCGCTTGACCAAGACGAGATCTTGCGCGCCAATCCTTTTGAGGCCAAGTCGATCATTGTGCTGAGCGACGACGAGGCAGCAGACCCCGACGCCATGACCATCAAGACCACCTTGGCCCTCACCAACCACCCCTCTCGCCCCGAAGGCGAGATTTCGGTGGTGGGCGAAGTGCGCCACCCCAGCAACTTGGGAATTGCCCAGCTGGTGGGCAAGGACGAGGCGCAATGGGTGTTGCCGCTCGAGACCATCTCCAAACTCACGGTGCAGACCTGCCGGCAATCCGGCTTGTCGCGCGTGTACTCGGAGCTGCTGCAATTCGAAGGCGACGAAATGTACTTCACCGAGCAGCCTTCGCTCGTGGGCAAGACATACATCGAATGCCAGTACCAGTTCCCCACCTCCACCGTGATCGGCATCGTCACCGAACACGAAGCTGTACTTAACCCGCCCGTGGACCGCGTCCTCGCTGAGGGCGAGCAACTCATCGTGATTGCCGAAGACGATTCCACGATCGAGTTGGGCGAGCCCGGCCACCCTGACCTCAGCAAGCTCGGTACGGATCGCCCGGGCCCTGACGCCACCGAACGCACCCTCATCCTGGGTTCGCACTCGCAATTGCCGCTCATCTTGGCCGAACTCAGCGAGTACTCCCCCGAGGGATCCCACGTCACCGTGGTCTCCGACCAGCCGATGCCGCGCTTGAGCACCTACGAGAACCTCACCGTGGACATCCGCGAAGGTGACACCACCGACCGCGACTTGCTCGTGTCACTCGAGCCTCACACTTACGATCACATCTTGGTGTTGGCATACCGCGAGCACCTTGACATTGAGACGGCCGATTCGCGCACGCTCATCACGTTGCTCCACATGCGTGAACTTGCGAGCGAGTACGGTCAGGACTTCAACATCGTGTCCGAGATGCTGGACGACCGTAACCGCCGTCTAGCCGAGGTCACCAAGGCCGACGACTTCATCGTCAGCGACAACCTCATTAGCCGCATGATGGCTCAGATTTCAGAGAACGCACAGCTCAACGAGGTGTACTCGGGCCTGTTCTCCGCAGACGGCGCGGAGATCTACTTGCGTCCCGCGAGTTGGTACGTGCAACTGCACACTCCCGTGGACTTCTACACGGTCCTTGAAGGTGCCTCCCGGCGCAACGAGACGGCCATTGGGTACCGCGAGCGCACTCCGGAAAGCAGCGGCGATGGGCAAGCCAATATTCGCATTAACCCTGCCAAGAGCGAGGTGCGCGAATACGACGAGGACGACCTCATCATCGTCTTTGCCGAGGACTAAGTCCCACCACGGGCCACACCGGCCTAGGGTTCAGCACGCTCCACCCGGGTCACGTCGCATTGCACCGGGAAGGACTCGGCACAGAGTTCCGTCCAGACCTCGATGCGATCACCTACCTCGAGTGTGGCGGCATCGACGCCCGGGGTTTCGGGCGTGATGTTGAATGTGGTGCCCTCGAAGTACTCGAATCCAGGGTCGGGATCAAAACCGATTGCTACGGAGTCCACGCCTAGGTCGACGCTGCGTACTGCGCCCACGGCCGCAGGCTCGCCGTCGGAGCCACTGCCCGATTCCGGATCGCCGCACCCAGCAAGCGCGAGCGTGCTTGCGAGCACTACCGTGGCGATGCCCGCTGCCATACGTGAGGGCTTCATACCATCCACAATAAGTCAGTCGAGGGATTCGCGCACCGCTCGTGGGAGCTTGGCGACGACCAGGTCATACGACGTCGCGACGCACTCCACGATGACCTCCCTGGGAACGTCACAGTCGTCGAGGTCGATGGAGATCCAGAGCCTCTTGTCCGCGTAGTGACCGGGGATCACCGCGTGGTACTGCTCGACGAGGGCCACATTCTCCTGTGGGTCTCCCTTGAGCGTCAGGAGTGTGTGCCCGCTAGGACCGTCGCCCACCCGCCCAAAGTGCTTACCCGCGACTTGAAAGGTTTGCGAGCCCCACTCGGGCTTGGGAATCACTGCAGCCCCTGCCAGGGCCATCACAGCGTCGCCGAGCCACGGGTCAAGGTCGGGAACTGGGTATGTCGTCACAGCTGCACGTTACTCGCGACGACTGACACCTACGCACGCATCCCGGGCCGGGCGCCTGGTAGTCTCGACTGCCGCGGGCACACGTCCGCCAAGCCCCCGTAGCTCAGCGGATAGAGCGCCGGTTTCCGGTACCGTAGGTCGCAGGTTCGATTCCTGTCGGGGGCACATTCGGGCCCGCCCTACAAACGCCTCCACACCACCACGGCATCGTC
>JAEYYZ010000066.1 GCA_023428185.1 Actinomycetes bacterium | reverse complement strand
CGGGCGCATTGAACCGGTACGGGCATAGGCGCCCGAGCGGTGACGTGACAGAAGGAGAGGCTCCAGTGGGCCAGCAGCAAGGCGGCAAAGCCGCATACGTCATTGGTGTGGACTTTGGGACCCTGTCTGGCCGTGCCGTGGTGGTACGCGCCTCGGACGGAGCGGAACTGGGCTCGGGCGTGCACGAGTACACGCACGCCGTGATGGACACCACCCTCGCTTCCACGGGAGCGCCTTTACCTCCCGAATGGGCCTTGCAGGTCCCCAACGACTACCGTGACGTGCTGCGCATCGCTGTGCCTGCGGCGGTGAAGGACGCTGGCATCGACCCCGCAGACGTGGTGGGAATCGCCACCGACTTCACGGCATCCACCCCCATGCCAGTTCTCGCCGACGGCACCCCGCTGTGTGAAGTTCCCGGGTTTGAAGACCGTCCCCACGCCTATGTCAAGAAGTGGAAGCACCACGCGGGTCAGGCCCAAGCAGACCGCATCAACGCCATCGCTCGCGAGCGCGGCGAAAAGTGGCTGCCCCGCTACGGCGGTTTCATCTCCTCCGAGTGGGAGTACGCCAAGGCTCTCCAACTCTTGGAAGAAGACCCCGAGATCTACGAGCGCATGGACCACTGGGTGGAAGCCGCCGACTGGATCGTGTGGCAACTGTGCGGCGAGTACGTGCGCAACGCCTGCACCGCCGGTTACAAGGGCATTTTGCAGGACGGCAACTACCCCGACGAGGAGTTTGAGGCGGCCCTCAACCCCGCCTTCCGTGGCTTCGCCGCTACCAAACTTGCCCACCGTATTGGCCAATTGGGTGACCGCGCAGGCGGCCTGACCGCTGAGGCCGCCGAATGGACTGGGTTGCCTGAGGGCATCGCGGTGGCAGTGGGCAACGTGGACGCTCACGTCACAGCTCCTGCTGCCGATGCCGTGGCGCCGGGCCAGATGCTTGCCATCATGGGCACGTCAACTTGCCACGTGATGAACGGCACCACGCTCGCCGAGGTCCCCGGCATGTGTGGAGTGGTGGACGGCGGCATCCTTGCCGGCTATTACGGATACGAAGCCGGGCAGTCCGGTGTGGGCGACATCTTCGCGTGGTACGTCAAGAACCAGGTACCGGGCCGCTACTACGACGAGGCCAAAGCAGCTGGCCTCTCGGTGCACCAGTACCTCACTAACCTCGCGTTCGAGGAGCCCGTGGGTGCCCACGGATTGGTGGCCCTCGACTGGCACAACGGCAACCGGTCTGTGCTGGTCGACACCAACCTCTCCGGCATCATCGTGGGCCAGACCTTGGCAACACGAGCCGAACAGGGCTACCGCGCGTTGCTGGAGGCCACGGCCTTTGGTACCCGGGTGATCGTCGAGACGTTCAACAAGTCCGGAGTTCCGGTCACGGAGTTCGTGGTTGCCGGTGGGCTGCTCAAGAACCCTCAGCTCATGCAGATGTACGCCGACGTGTTGCGGCTGCCTTTGTCCACCATCGCATCGGAGCAAGGGCCAGCTCTCGGTAGCGCCATCCATGCCGCCGTAGCTGCAGGCGTGTATCCCACGGTGGCCGAGGCGGGCGAAGCCATGGGTCGCGTGGAGCGCGGCAAGTACCAGCCCAACCCTGAGGCCGCCGATGCGTACGACGAGTTGTTCGCCGAATACCAGTTGCTTCACGACTACTTTGGTCGTGGCGCCAATGACGTGATGAAGCGCCTCAAGGCAATGCGCAAGGAGGCCCACTCATGACCGGCTTCAGCCCCGAGGTAGCTGCGGCGGTGGATGCCGTCCGCGAGCAGGTTTCCTCGCTGCACCAGCAATTGGTGCTCAATGAGTTGGTGACCTGGACGGGCGGCAATGTCTCCGGTCGCGTCCCCGGCGCTGACCTGTTTGTCATTAAGCCAAGCGGCGTGATGTACCCGGAACTGACTCCGGCCAACATGATCGTGTGCGACCTTGACGGCAACAAGATCCCAGGTGAGCCTGGCTCGGAGCGCAACCCGTCGTCGGACACCGCCGCGCACGCGTACGTGTACCGCAACATGCCTGCCGTGGGTGGAGTGGTGCACACCCACTCGACGTACGCCACGGCGTGGGCCGCTCGCGGCGAGGCCATCCCGTGCGTCATCACTGCCATGGCCGACGAGTTTGGCGGGCCTATCCCCGTGGGCCCGTTCGCGATCATCGGTGACGATTCCATTGGCCGGGGCATCGTCGCGACTTTGGACGGGCATCGTTCCAGGGCCGTACTCATGCAAAACCACGGGGTCTTCACCATTGGCAAGGACGCCAAGGATGCCGTCAAGGCCGCAGTGATGTGCGAAGACGTGGCCCGCACAGTGCACATCGCCCGCCAGGGCGGAGAGCTCATCCCCATTCCTCAAGAGGCGATCGACGCGCTGTTCGACCGCTACCAGAACGTGTACGGACAGCCGTCCTAACCAGCCTTCACCAAGGAGCATCACCATGACCAACCGCAGTGCACTTCCCCAGCTCGCCGAGTTCGAGGTGTGGTTCGCCACCGGCAGCCAAGACCTCTACGGTCCCGAGACTCTCGCCCAGGTGGCCGAGCAATCCAAGGGCGTGGTGGAACTCCTCAACGCCTCCAGCGACATTCCGGTGAAGATTGTGTGGAAGCCGGTGCTCAAGAGTTCCGACGCTATCCGCCGGTTCTTTCTGGACGCCAACTCGGCGGACAACGTGCTCGGCGTCATCGGCTGGATGCACACCTTTAGCCCGTCCAAGATGTGGATTGCTGGCCTGGATGTCAACGCCAAGCCCATGCTCCACTTCCACACGCAGGCCAACGTGGCGTTGCCGTGGGGTGAGATCGACTTTGATTTCATGAACCTCAACCAAGCCGCGCACGGTGACCGCGAGCACGCGTACATCGAGTCGCGCATGGGCTTGCCTCGCACCACGGTGGCGGGCCACGCTTCTGACCCGGCCGTAGCTGCGTCGGTAGGCAACTGGGTGCGCGCCGCGCTCGGTCGTTGGGCCACCCAAAACATGAAGGTCGCGCGCTTTGGCGACAACATGCGCTACGTGGCCGTCACCGAGGGTGACAAGACCGAAGCCGAAATCAAGTTGGGTGTGCAGGTCAACACGTGGGGAGTCAACGAACTCGCCGATGCCGTGCACGCCACGTCTGAGGCCGACGCCAAGAAGTTGGTGGAGGAGTACCTGGACCTGTACCAGGTTGCCCCTGAACTACAGCCGGGCGGCGACCGTGCCGACTCGCTCATCTACGGCGCTCGCATCGAACTCGGCTTGCGCGGATTCCTCGAGGCTGGCGGCTTCACCGCCTTCACCGATTCCTTTGAGGACCTGGGCGCGCTACGCCAACTCCCTGGCCTTGCCGTGCAGCGACTCATGGCGGACGGTTACGGCTTTGGAGCCGAGGGCGACTGGAAGACGTCCGTACTGGTCCGTGCCGCTGCCGTCATGGGCACCGGCCTGCCAGGTGGCGCGAGCCTCATGGAGGACTACACGTACCACATGGAGCCTGGCAAAGAGCTGATCCTTGGCGCCCACATGCTGGAGGTCAACCCGGCCCTGTCGAGCGAGAAGGCAAGGCTCGAAATTGCTCCGTTGGGCATCGGCGGTAAGGAAGACCCAGTGCGTCTGGTGTTCACCGCTGACTCCGGTCCTGCGATTGTGGTGGCCCTGTCAGACATGCGTGAGCGCTTCCGCTTGGTGGCCAACGTGGTCGACAACGTGCCCCTGCCTGCCCCCATGCCCAAGCTGCCCGTGGGTCACGCGGTGTGGAAGCCGCGCCCCGACTTCCGCACCTCTGCCACCGCCTGGCTCATGGCCGGTGCGGCTCACCACACGGTGATGTCCAACCAAGTGGGACTCGACGTGTTCCGTGAGTTTGCCCGCGTGTCCAAGATTGAGCTGCTCGCCATTGACGAGTCCACCACTCTCCACGGTTTTGAGAACGAGCTGCGTGCCAACGCGGCGTACTACCGCTTGGCACAGGGTTTGTAGACTGCCAACTGTTGCCTAGCCGAACACGACGGCGGTCCCAGGGAGAAATCCCAGGGGCCGCCGTTGTTCGTGTGCAGGGACGGGGCATCGTTCCGGCGACCGTGCCGCACGGTGCTGTCAGCACACGCACGTAGGATGGTGAAGCCGGAAATCCGGTCGTTTGGCATGCCCTGGAGGCCGTTGTGAACCCTGTTGCACCCCCTCTCGCGAGCCTCCTGGACGCGTTGCCCGGACCGCTCATGGGTGCGGGGACGCACCTGCGCGCACCCTCCTCGGCAGCGCCGGGCATTGTGGCGCGCATGGCCACGGACCCGGATGCGCCGGTGGTTGTCATCACGGCAACGGGTGCCGATGCCGAGTCCCTCGCTTCAGCTCTCGCGGCTTACATTCCCGCAGACCATGTGGCGGTGTTCCCCAGTTGGGAAACCCTGCCCCACGAGCGCTTGAGCCCCCGTAGTGACACCGTGGCCCAGCGGCTTGCGACTTTGCGCCGCATCAAACACCCTGCCGATGCCTCGGCTGAGACCGGCATGGCCTCCCCTCGAGTGGTGGTCACGCCGTTGCGTGCCGCGCTCCAGCCCCTCGCACCCGGAATTGCTGACTTGCTGCCCGTGCGCGTCCACCCTGGCGATCAGATGGACCTCACCGATCTCGCCCGCTCGCTCGCGGACGCTGCCTACGTGCGCGTGGACATGGTGGAGCGCCGCGGCGAATTCGCGGTGCGCGGTGGCATCGTGGATGTCTTTGCCCCCACGGACCCGCATCCTGTGCGTATTGAGTTCTTTGGCGACGAGGTGGAGTCCCTGCGCAGTTTCTCCGTGGCGGACCAACGCTCCATTGCGGACGTGGAGCGCTTGTGGGCGCCGCCGTGCCGCGAATTGCTCCTCACTGACGACGTACGCCGCAGGGCCTCCGCCCTCATGGACGTCATTCCCGCCGCCGCTGACATGCTGGGCCGCATCGCTGCAGGCAACGCCGTGGAGGGCATGGAGAGTCTGCTCCCGGTGCTGGTGGAGGGGCTTGAGCCCCTCACCGCCTCGCTCCCGCGCGGCGCGCGCATTGTGGCCGTGGAGCCAGAGCGGCTCGCGCGCCGCGCAGAGGACTTGCAGAAGACCGCTCAAGAGTTCTTGGCCGCCGCGTGGGTGAGTGCCGCTGCTGGAGCTGACACGCCCATTGACTTGGCTGACGCCGAGATCGACAGCCGACTCGCCACCGGGGGGTTCCTGAGTGTCGCGGAACTCCACGAGGCTGCGGAGGCCGCTGGCCTTGACTGGGCCACGCTTGGCCCTTTCCACTCTGCGGGAGCCGTCGAGGCCGGGTATGGCGAGCTGGAGGACTTCAGAGGCCGGCCCGACGCTGCGGTCACCCTGGTCAAGAACCGCACCGCCGAGGGCTGGCGAGTGGTCATCACGTGCGCCGGCATAGGCTCCGCACACCGCATCGCCGAGCGTCTAGGGGAAGAGGAAATCCCTGCCAAGGTCGCGGATTCCCTCGCGGACGTTGGCGAAGGCGTGGTGGCGATCGTGTCCGGCACCGTTGGGGCCGGCTACCACGTGCCCGAGGCCCGCATCCTCGTGGTCTCCGAGTCCGAGCTCACAGGACGAGCGGGCTCCGCAGCCGGTCCCAAGATCAAGACCCCCAGCCGGAGGCGCGGAGTGGTGGACCCGCTCCAGCTGCGCCCCGGCGACTATGTGGTCCATGCGAGCCACGGCATCGGCCGGTTTGTGGAACTGACTCAACGCACCGTGCGCGGAGTGGACCGCGAATACTTGGTCATCGAATACGCCGCCTCGCGCCGGGGTGGGCCAGCCGACCGCCTCTCCGTGCCCACGGATCAGTTGGACTTGGTCACCAAATACGTGGGCGGTGAGACGCCCAGCGTCAACAAGATGGGCGGTGCTGACTGGGCCGCCACCAAGGGCAAGGCCCGCAAAGCGGTCAAGGAGATAGCGGGAGAACTGATCCGCTTGTACAGCGCCCGCATGGCCACCAAGGGCCGCGAGTTCCCGCCGGACACCCCATGGCAGCGTGAACTCGAGGAGGCATTCCCGTACGTGGAGACCCCTGACCAACTCTCGAGCATTGACGAGGTCAAGGAGGACATGGAAAAACCGGTGCCCATGGACCGGCTCATTTGTGGAGACGTGGGCTTTGGCAAGACTGAGATTGCGGTGCGGGCAGCGTTCAAGGCGGTCCAGGCTGGCACCCAAGTGGCGGTCCTGTGTCCAACTACCTTGCTCGTCAAGCAACACGTAGACACCTTCACGGACCGCTTTGCCCAATTCCCGGTGAAGGTGGCGGCGCTGTCCCGCTTCCAGACCGATGCCGAGGCCAAGAAGGTTGTAGAAGGACTGGCAGACGGCACTATCGACGTGGTGATCGGCACCCACCGGTTGATCACCGGGCAAGTGCGTTTCAAGGACTTGGGCCTCATCATCATCGATGAGGAGCAGCGCTTTGGCGTGGAGCACAAGGAGACACTCAAGGCCATGCGTACCTCCGTGGACGTGCTCGCCATGTCTGCTACGCCCATCCCGCGCACCCTCGAGATGGCCGTCACAGGCATCCGTGAGATGTCCACACTGGCCACGCCGCCCGAGGAGCGCCACCCAATCCTCACCTACGTGGGACCGCACGAAGACGCGCAAGTAATCGCGGCCATTCGCCGGGAACTGCTGCGCGAAGGCCAGGTGTTCTACATCCACAACTCCGTCAAGACCATCAACCGCACGGCCGTGCGGCTTGCGGAGATGGTCCCCGAGGCTCGCGTGGCCGTGGCTCACGGGCAGATGAGCGAGAAGGAGCTGGAGCAAGTCATCGTCGACTACTACGACAAGCAATACGACGTGCTCGTGTGCACCACCATCGTGGAAACCGGCTTGGACATCTCCAACGCCAACACGCTCATCGTGGAACGCGCCGACGCCTTTGGCCTCTCTCAACTGCACCAACTACGGGGCCGAGTGGGCCGTGGCCGCGAACGCGCGTACGCGTACTTCCTCTACCCGCCGGACCGTTCGCTCACCGAGACCGCACACGACCGTTTGCAGACCATTGCCGCCAACACGGACCTCGGGAGCGGCATGGCAGTGGCGATGAAAGACCTCGAAATTCGCGGGGCCGGCAACCTGCTTGGCGGGGAGCAATCCGGCCACATCGAAGGCGTGGGCTTTGACTTGTACATCCGCATGGTGGGGGAGGCCGTGGCCGGTTTCCGTGGGGAGGAGCAAGAGCGCCCGGTGGTGACTATCGACTTGCCTATCGACGCGCACTTGCCGGCCGAGTACATCGACACCGAACGTTTGCGTTTGGAGGCGTATCGCAAGATCGCCGATGCCGACGACGAGCCCACGCTTGCCGCACTGGAAGATGAACTCACCGACCGCTACGGCGCGCTCCCTGAACCTGTCACTAACCTCTTTGCGGTGGCGCGCTTGAGGCTCGACGTGCGCGCGGCAGGCATTGAAGACGTGGTAGCTCAAGGCAAGTACGTGCGCTTTGCGCCAGTGGAGTTGCCAGACTCGGTGGCTATGCGCATCGGGCGCCTGTACCCGGGGGCAATCGTCAAACCCACCGTGCGCCAAGTGCTCATCCCTGCGCCCACCACGGCGCGCATCGGCGGCAGCCCCGTAGAAGGGCTGCCGGTGCTGGAATGGG
The DNA here is from genome assembly GCA_023428185.1 of Actinomycetes bacterium. Classification (GTDB taxonomy): domain Bacteria; phylum Actinomycetota; class Actinomycetes; order Actinomycetales; family Demequinaceae; genus Demequina. The sequence goes on along the minus strand of JAEYYZ010000066.1, from coordinate 3,156 downwards.
TGCGAGAGGTCATCACGGCCACTCGCCCGGTCCCAGTAGGATGACTGGCATGAAGCGCGCAGCAGCCGCAGCCCTCGTGGCGCTTGCCTTGGCAGGATGTTCAGTTCCCAGTTCAGATCTCGATCCCGGTGCCGCATTTACGTACGACGGTGAGACGGTCACCAATGCGGAAATCGATGCGATCTACCAAGCGTGGGTCTATGACACTCAAGGCAAAGACGCTCCCAACCGTCGCCAAGTACTCACCATTGAGGCCGTGCGAGAAGAGGCAATTGCGGCCGCGCAGCCCTTCATTGAAGACGGGTCCATCAAGCTCAACGATGCCGAGGCCAAGCGAGTAGCAGAGGCTTGGCTGGGGTTCTTGGGGCTCAATGAGGCGGAGCCGAGCCCTGAAATGGCACATGCCGCCCAAGCGATCTTTGCGCTCGCGCTTGTCGCCTATACCGACGCGGACGGCACGGCGATTCGCGGCATCGGCGACCGGGTGGAAGCAAAGGTGCAAGGCAGCCCTCGCTCTGGCACGTTCGATTCCGATGTCTTTGTTCAATCAGTGCTGGACGCCATGACCGCGGCTCAGAGTCAGGATCTGCAAGCCTTCAGCTTCACCGCCCTGCAAAACGTCAACGGTTTTGTTGATCCCGCCACTACGACTCGGCAAAAGCCACCGGCTCCTGCCGCCCCTCCCGCCGCGTAAACCCGGTGCCTTCACGGCATCGGGCGTATGTGCGATGTTCCGGGCCTTCCGGCCCGGCCATCACGCCAGCCCATCGTTAGACTCGATACAGAATCCACACACAAGCCGCTCGCGCGGCAAGAAGGAGAAACATGGCCAGCATTGAGGCCGTAGGTGCCCGCGAGATCCTCGACTCTCGAGGCAACCCCACCGTGGAGGTGGAAGTAGCTCTTGAAGACGGCACGTTTGCCCGCGCAGCGGTTCCTTCGGGCGCATCGACGGGTGCGTTCGAGGCCGTAGAGCGCCGTGACGGCGACAAGAAACGCTACCTGGGTAAGGGTGTGCAGAAGGCTGTTGACGCAGTCATCGACGAGATCGCTCCCGCGATCATTGGTGTTGACGCTACCGACCAGCGCCTGATTGACCAGATCATGATTGACCTTGACGGCACAGACAACAAGGGCAAGCTGGGTGCCAACGCCATTCTTGGTGCGTCACTCGCCGTAGCCAAGGCCGCGGCAGACAGCGCCGACCTTCCGCTGTTCCGCTACGTGGGTGGACCCAACGCACACGTGCTGCCCGTCCCCATGATGAACATCCTCAACGGTGGCTCGCACGCCGACTCCAACGTAGACATCCAGGAGTTCATGGTTGCGCCCGTGGGTGCCACGACGTTCCGCGAGGCCCTGCGCACCGGCGCCGAGGTTTACCACGCACTCAAGGCAGTGCTCAAGGAGCGTGGCCTGGCCACCGGTCTTGGTGATGAGGGTGGCTTTGCCCCCAACCTTGAGTCCAACCGCGAGGCACTGGACCTGATCCTGGTCGCCATCGAGAAGGCAGGCTTCAAGCCCGGCGAAGAGGTGGGCTTGGCGCTCGACGTGGCCGCCACCGAGTTCTTCAAGGATGGCAAGTACCAGTTTGAAGGCAAGGCCACCAAGCCTGCCGACATCATCAAGTACTACGAGCAACTGGTAGCCGACTACCCCTTGGTGTCCATCGAAGACCCGCTGAGCGAAGACGAGTGGGGCACGTGGAGCGAGCTTGTCGCGTCCGTGGGTTCCAAGGTGCAGATTGTTGGCGACGACTTGTTCGTGACCAACCCCGTGCGCCTCAAGCGCGGAATCGAAGAGTCCGCGGCCAACGCCCTGCTGGTGAAGCTCAACCAGATTGGCACGCTGTCCGAGACCTCCGACGCCGTGCAGATGGCTCAGCGCGCAGGCTTCACAGCGATGGTGTCGCACCGCTCCGGTGAGACCGAAGACACCACCATTGCTGACCTGTCCGTGGCGTACAACGCGGGACAGATCAAGACGGGCGCACCTGCGCGCGGCGAGCGCATCAATAAGTACAACCAGTTGATGCGTATCGAAGAAGAGTTGGACGACGCCGCCGTATACGCAGGCAAGTCCTCCTTCCCGCGCACGTACGCGTAGCCGTAGCACCTCAGTACAAGAGGGACCTGCCGATGAGGCGGGTCCCTCTTGTCGTTAGCGGAGCCGGCGTACTTGACTTGGCGGCGAGTCTCCCTGGGCGGCACTCCCGCGCAGTTGAGAATGGCTCCATGTCCACTCCGAGCAGGCCTGGGTCGCCGCGCGCACTGTCCGCGCGGCCGGCTGCGCCCAGGGGCACCTCGCCTCGGGCCGCGACGCCGCGCTCAGGAGTGCCACGCCCCGCAGTCCCACGCCCCGGAGTGCCTCGCACTGCTGCCCGCCCTCCGGCTGGACCAGCGGCCCGGCCTGGCGCCGCTCCTCCTTCCGGGGCCCGGCGCTCCACGCGCCCCGTGACGCCCCTCATCGAGGCGGCGCCCCCGCGGGGGAGTTGGGCCGCCGTAATGTCATGGAAGACGCTCGTGCTCGCTGGAGTGGTGGCCCTTGCTGTGGCGCTGGTGCTGCCCTCCGTGCGCGTGTACATGGACCAACGCCAAGAAATCGCGGATCTGCGTGCAGAGCGTGACGCGGCTCAAGCCGAGGTGGAGAACCTCAACGCAGAGATCGCCCGCTGGCAAGATCCCGCATTCATCATTGCCCAAGCGCGGGAGCGGCTCGCCTATGTCTTTCCAGGGGAGACGCCCTACCGGGTGGTCGATCCTGAGGTGGTGCGGGCATCGGCCGCAGGCTCCGCAGCCGCACTCAACGCGCCTGACGCTCTGGAGTCCACGCCTTGGTTTGAGGACATGTGGGCATCGATCGAACTCGTGGGTAACGGCCCCGCCGCAGAGGAACAAGCGCAACCCTAGGCATCCGTAGACTTTGGCGAGTGATCTCCGCCGTCAGTTCCACCGACCTTGCCGTTCTTGAATCCCAATTGGGCAGGCCCGCGCGTGGAGTAGTCGGAGTGGCCGCACGTTGCGTGTGCGGCAACCCGGCGGTGGTCCAGACCCTTCCGCGGCTGCCAGACGGCACCCCGTTCCCCACGCTCTACTACTTGACGCACCCCGGCGCTGTAGCGGCGGTGTCCACGCTTGAGGCCACGGGAACCATGAA
>JAEYYZ010000012.1 GCA_023428185.1 Actinomycetes bacterium | reverse complement strand
CGGCGTAGTAGAACACCCCGTCCCCGGCATCGGCCCGGGATGCGATCTGGGTAGTGATGGTCCCAAATCCTTCCCGGTTGAGCCGAGCCTGGTAGATGGCCGCAGAGGCGAGCGCAGCGTCGTACTGCGCGGGCGTGGTGGTGAAGATCGCGGAACGGTACTGCGTGCCAATGTCTCCGCCCTGGCGGTTGCGCGTAGTGGGATCGTGGTTCTCCCAGAACGCGGCAAAGAGGTCTTCGAGCGTCGCCCGCTGCGGATCAAAGACCACGCGCACCGTCTCGGTGTGACCGGTGCGGGACGTGCAGGTTTCCTCGTACGTGGGGTTGCGGGTCCAGCCGCCCATGTACCCCACTGCGGTGACGTGAACCCCAGGCATTTGCCAAAAGATCCGTTCGGCACCCCAAAAGCAACCCATCGCAAAGAAAATCTCTTGGTGCCCCTCGGGCACTGGGCCTTGGACGGGAGTTCCCCGGACCACGTGCGCGGGAGAAATTGTCAGTGGGCTGTCTCGGCCGGGCAGGGCCTCCTCTTGCGTGACCATGACCTGCTTGTCGACATTGATGCCAAACATGGGCTCTCCTCGAGGCGTATGTGATTACACAACGCGACGGGACGGCCTGATGTTCCTCGGCTCACAGGCCACCTGCCAGTCGTTGGCCCGTGTTGCGGGCTAGTCTCGGACCATGGCGAGAAAAGACTTGGGTGGCGATGGTGCTTCGACTCACGCAGACGGCGCTCCGGTGGGTTCGGTGCCGCAAGGGCTGGTGATCACGGCCGCTTATGCATGGCGCATTGCCATCATCGGTGTGGTGGTGTTGGCCATCTTCACCGCGCTGGCCACGCTCACCACCATTGTTCTTCCCTTGGCGATCGCTGTTCTCATCTGCGCTCCGTTGGAGCGTTCGGTGACGCGATTGCAGCGGCGAGGAATTTCCCGTGGCTTGGGCGCTGGCATCGTTTTGCTCACGTTTGTGACCGTGATCCTGGGACTTGTGACCGTTGCGGGCGGCACGATCGTTGCCGGTTTTGACGATCTCAAACGAGAAGCGCTCGCTGGTTTCGACAAGTTCCTGGATTGGCTCACCACTGGTCCGCTTCAACTGGATCAGGCGCAGATCGATAACTGGGTCAACACGGCGACTGCCTGGTTGCAGAACAACTGGGCAGGTATAGCCAACGGCGCGCTCTCAGTGACGGGCACTATCGGCACGATGCTCGCAGGTATCGCCATCGCATTGCTTGCGTTGTTCTTCTTCTTGCGGGACGGTCGCTCGATGTGGTTGTGGACCATCCAGACTTTCACTGGCCGCAATGCGCCTCAAGTAGACAACGCTGGACGCAACGCCTGGATCACCCTGCGTCGCTACACCCAGACCTCCGCCTTTGTGGCTTTCGTTGACGCCCTCGGTATTGCCATTGCGGCGTGGCTCTTGGGCATCCCTTTAGTGTTCCCGATCTTCATCATGGTGTTCTTGTTCTCATTCATCCCGTTGTTCGGGGCCACGATTTCGGGCGTCATTGCGGTTGCTGTGGCGCTCGTTGACGGCGGCTGGACTACGGCGCTCATCATGGTGGGTGCAGTGATTCTGGTCCAGCAGATCGAAGGATCAATCCTGTACCCGTGGCTGTTTGGCAAGGCCGTCTCCATTCACCCCATGGTGGTGTTGATCTCGGTGGCAACAGGAACCTTGGTGGCCGGGCTCTTTGGCGCCGTGGTGGCCGTGCCGTTGGTGGCGTTCGGATACGCCTTTGCAGTGGGCCTGCGCAAGGAGTACGTGGTGGCGGAGCCTGTACCCATTAGCGGTCAACTGCCGCAGCTCGCAGCGCGTACCAAGGCTGCACTGCACTTGCCTTCGCGCAAGCGCGTGGTGATGCAGGACCAGCCCAGCGAGCCAGACGCGCTCACCGCGGAAATGCCCGTGGCAAGTCCCAAGAGCCGCTCGCGCAAGCCTCGCGCCTAGACTCTGGGCGTGGACTGCCACTACTACCAGGACGCTGTGTGCAGATCCTGCACCCTCCTGGAGAGTCCGTATCAGCGGCAGTTGGAAGGCAAAGTCCAGGCGGCGGTAGCGGCCGTGCCGGGCGCTCAGTGGCTTGACCCGGTTCGTAGCCCCGAGGCGGGTTTTCGCAACAAAGCCAAGATGGTGGCAGGCGGTTCGGTCGCTAGTCCCACTTTGGGGATTCTTGACCCGCTGGGATACGGCGTGGACTTGCAGCGGTGCCCGCTGTATCCCGACGCCTTGGCTAGGGCCTTCGCGCCCCTCGCCGAGTTTGTATCGCTCGCACGGCTAGAGCCCTACAACGTGCCCGAGCGGCGCGGCGAACTGAAGTCGGTGATGGTGACTGTCTCACCTGACCAGGAACTCATGGTGCGGTTCGTGATGCGCTCCACCGAGGCGCTGGCGCGCATCCACAAGCACCTTCCCTCCCTTCAGGCCGAGCTTCCCTCTATGACCGTCGCAAGCGTCAATGTGCTGCCCGAGCACAAGGCCGCCACGGAAGGTGAACGGGAGATTCCGCTCACCCAGCAAGAGCACCTGGTGATGCGCGTCAACGGCATTCCGCTTGCCTTGCGGCCGCAGAGCTTCTTCCAAACGAACACTGCCGTGGCGGCCGCCTTGTACCGGCAGGTGGCTCAGTGGGTGGGTGACGTGCGACCGAGAAGCGTGTGGGACCTGTACTGCGGTGTTGGCGGGTTCGCGCTTCACTGCGCTGACCCCGAGCGTGATGTGCTGGGCGTGGAGGTGAGCGCGGAGGCCGTGGCATCAGCGAGCGCGACCGCTCAGTGGCTTGCGGAGGAGGGCACGTTGGGTGCCGCGCGCACTCGCTTTATGCAGGCCGATGCCGTGCAGTTCGCCCTAGCGTCCGCCACCGCGCCTGAACTCGTGGTGGTGAATCCACCCAGGCGGGGCATCGGACCACAGCTTGCTGCATGGCTGGAGACGTCAACGGTGGGCCACGTCATCTATTCGAGCTGCAATCCGGTGACCCTCGAGCGTGACCTGAGAGCCATGCCTTCGCTGCGGCCCGTCCAGGCGCGCGTGCTCGACATGTTCCCCCACACCGAGCATTGCGAAGTCGCGGTGCTTCTCAGCAGGGCCTAAGTGGGGTCTAGCCCGAAAACGCCTCCACGGCCACAATCTTGACCGCAATGGTGTTGCCGTTGGGGGCGGTGTACTCCGTGTCATCACCAGCGGCGCGGCCCAGCACCGCTTCGCCCAAGGGGGACTGAGTGCTGAACACGTCAAGGTCAGAGTCGCCAGCGATCTCGCGGGAGCCCACGAGGAAGCGCATGTCGCGGCCCG
>JAEYYZ010000175.1 GCA_023428185.1 Actinomycetes bacterium | reverse complement strand
TATTGAGGCCGCTGCTTACGGACTACGTCATGGGAATGCCTCGCGGTGCAGCGGTGGTGTACCCCAAGGACGCCGGCCAGATCATCACGTGGGGAGACATCTTCCCCGGTGCGCGGGTAGTGGAGGCCGGAGTGGGCTCCGGTGCCTTGACCATGTCATTGCTGCGGGCGGTAGGGGACCACGGCTCCCTGCTCTCCGTAGAGCGTAGGGAAGACTTTGCCGACATTGCGCGAGCCAACGTGGAACACCACTTTGACGGCCCGCACCCCGCGTGGGAGCTGCGGATTGGCTCCGTGGATGAGGTGCTGTTGGAGCAGCCGCAAGGTTCAGTAGACCGCGTGGTGCTAGACATGCTCGCGCCATGGGAGAACCTGGAAGCGGCCGCTCACGCACTCACTCCAGGTGGAGTGTTCCTTGCGTACGTGGCCACCGCTACCCAGTTGTCGCGCGTCGCGGAGGACCTGCGTACTCACGGGGGCTTCACCGAGCCACACGCATGGGAACTCATGTTGCGCACCTGGCACTTAGAGGGCCTTGCGGTGCGCCCCGATCACCGGATGATCGGTCACACAGGATTCCTCATCACGTCACGACGCATGGCGCCCGGCGTTGAAGCGCCGTTGCGTCACCGCAGGCCAGCCAAGGGTGCGTACCCTGTTGAGGAAGAATGGACGCCTGAGGACCTGGGCGAACGCGCCGTGTCAGACAAGAAAGTACGCAAAGTGCGGCGCGACGTGACGTCTGAGGCTATGCACGGGCAAGCAGGGAGCGATAACTGATGGTGGTCGAGGCTCAAGACAAAGTAGCCGCGTTGGAGCAGCGCAACGCGGAACTTCAACGTCTGCTGGAGCTCGCTCGCGACCAACTCGGTGAGATGCGGGTCAAACTTGCCGAGGCATCGGCACCACCCCAGACCTTTGCCACGTTTGTGGCGTGGGCGGGCGACCACGCCGACGTGGTGAGCAACGGGCGCAGGATGCGAGTGACAGTGTTGCCTTCCGTGGAACGCACGCTCGCCCCGGGGGACGAGGTGTTGCTCAACCCCATGAGCGTGGTGGTCGATGTCGCCCAGCCAGAACGCTCTGGTCAAGCGGCGATTGTGCGCGAAGTGATCGACGACGAACGCATCCTGGTGGTTGCTCGCGGCGAGGACGAGCGGGTTGCAGTGCTCATGGGCGGCGACGCACACCGCCGGATGCACGAAGGCGACACCGTGATCATCGACCCCCGTACAGGTTTTGCCTCCGAGAAGGTGGAGCGTTCCGGCGTGGAGGCACTCTTGCTTGAAGAGGTGCCCGACGTTGACTTTGCGTCCATTGGCGGCTTGCAAGGGCAGATTGAGCGCATTCGCGATGCCATTGAACTGCCCATACGGCACCCAGAGCTCTACCGTGAGCACGCCCTGCAACCTCCGCGCGGGCTCTTGCTGTACGGCCCTCCCGGTTGTGGCAAGACGCTCATTGCCAAGGCCGTGGCCCACTCCTTGGGCGAGGCCACAGGCTCTGACCGCAGCTACTTCCTATCCGTCAAGGGCCCCGAGTTGCTCAACAAGTACGTAGGTGAGACGGAGCGGTACATCCGCACCATCTTTGAGCGCGCCCGTGCCAAAGCGCACACGGGCGCCCCCGTGGTGGTGTTCTTTGACGAGATGGACGCCTTGTTCCGTTCACGTGGCTCTGGTGTGAGCAGCGACATGGAGACCACCATCGTTCCCCAGCTGCTCACCGAACTTGACGGTGTGGAGAGCCTGTCCAACGTCATCGTCATTGGCGCCTCCAACCGTGAAGACATGATCGACCCTGCCATTTTGCGCCCCGGCCGCCTTGACGTGAAGATAGAGATTTCCCGTCCCGATGCTGCGGCCTCGCGGGACATCTTGGCCATCTACCTCACGCCCGACCTGCCTTTGGCAGACGCCGAGGTGGCGGCACGAGCGGGTGATCATGCCTCAGCAGTTGCCGCGATGATCGATTCCACCGTGGAGTGCCTCTTTGACGCGCCCGACGCACCGCGTTATGTCTCCGGGGCGTTGCTACGAAACATCGTGGATCGCGCCAAGACGCGCGCCATCAAGCACGTGATCTCCGGTGGCGAACGCGGCATTGCCACGGCGCATCTGCTCGCGGCGTGCGAACAAGAACTCGACGAAGCACGGGCTGTGGCTGCAGGCAGCCTCGGCGACCACTGATTCAGTTTCAAGGCACCCATGCGCATTTGCGGCATCGAAACCGAGTACGGCATCGCCGACCCTAGCGACCCGCGCGCCAACCCCATCTTGTTGTCCTCACGCCTGGTAGCGGCATGCCGTGCCCAAACCGGACGTGCCCAAGCACGGTGGGACTACGGCGGTGAAGACCCGCTCATGGACTTGCGCGGCGTGCGCCGTGCCCGCATGCACGCCACCCCAGACATGCTCACCGAGGCTCACGAGTTCGACGAACTTACCGGCCAAGTGACATTGCGCAGGCGCCGCGGCAGTTGGGAAGATCCCGCGCATCTCAACGCCGTGCTGGCCAATGGCTCGCGGTTCTACGTGGACCACGCGCACCCGGAGTATTCGGGCCCAGAAGTAACCACCGCGCACGATGCCGTGGTGTGGGACACCGCAGGGGACCGCATCGCTCTTGCAGCCGCTGAGCGTTACTCCGCGGACGAAGACGCGCCCCTCGCGTTATACAAGAACAACGTGGACGGCAAAGGTGCTAGCTACGGCACGCACGAGAACTACCTCGTGGACCGGTCCGTTGACTTTGACGCCCTCGCGCGGCGCGTGACGGCTCATTTGGTGACGCGCATCATCATCACGGGGGCAGGCCGCGTGGGCCTTGGCCAACACGGCGAGAAGCCCGGCTTCCAGTTGTCACAACGCGCTGACTACATGGAAGCGGAGGTGGGCCTTGAGACCACGCTACGCAGGCCCATCGTCAATACGCGTGACGAGCCGCACGCGGATCGCGCCCGCTGGCGCCGTTTGCACGTGATTATCGGAGACGCCAACTGTGCGGAGGTCTCCACTTACCTCAAGGTAGGCACCACAGCCCTGGTATTGGCGGCCATCGAGGCGGACGACGCACGCCTCGACACGATTGTGCTCGAGGACCCCGTGGCTGCGGTGAGACACGTCTCCTACGACGTGGCCCTGCGCACACCTCTCGCACTCGCCACAGGAGAGCAGGCAACCGCCCTTGAGATCCAGCGCGCGTTGCTAGAGATTTGCCGCGACCACGCGTACGACGCCGCAGACGCTGCAGTGCTGGCACGATGGGAGTCAGTGCTGGACAAGCTGGGACGCGACATCTTTGAGGCGGCCAGCGAAGTGGAGTGGGTTGCCAAGCTGCAACTGCTGGGCCGCATGCGGGAACGCTATGCCATCCCTGGCGTCGGCGGGGAAGCCCAGTTGCCAGGTTGGGACGATGAACGCTTGCTCGCCACAGACCTGCAATGGGGTCAACTCGGAACGGGCATGGCTGCACGGCTCACCGCCGCAGGCGCGCTCGAACGCATTGCCAGTGAAGAAGAGGTGCAGCACGCCGTATCCACGCCTCCACGGGACACACGAGCGTGGCTGCGTGGCCGCATGGTGTCGCAACGCCCTGAAATTGTCGACGCCGCTGGCTGGGCTTCCGTGGTGCTGGACCGCGAAACCGACCATGGGCACCTGGAAGTTGTGGACTTACCGGACCCTCGCGCCACGTCCCACCCTCTACTGGACGCCCTCCTAGGCCCCGAGAGCTAAGGAATAGACTGATCTCATGCCCCAGACATTTAGCACTTCCCGAGAATTCGAAGACGACGTTCCTCCGGTAGAAGTGCCGCCGCCCGGTGCGGCTCAAGCGAACACCGACGCTTTGGACGCGCTCTTGGACGAGATTGATGACTCGATCCAAGTGAACGCCTCGCAATTTGTGCGGTCGTTTGTACAAAAGGGTGGCGAGTGACCCGCGGATGATCTCCGCCGACGTACCCGCGCCGCTCGACGTAGACCCCGCTCGGCGTATTTTTGGGCTTGAGACCGAGTTTGGTCTGCACTTTGACGCGCAAGGCGGACGACCCATCACTCCCGAGGAAGCCGCTGGGCATCTGTTCCACTCGGTGGTGCAGTGGGGGCGCTCCTCCAATGTCTTCTTGACCAACGGCTCGCGGCTCTACATCGATGTAGGAGCGCACCCGGAGTTCGCCACTGCGGAAGCCGACACCCTGGAAGACCTCATCGCCCTGGACAAAGCTGGGGAACGCATCGTCCATGACCTTGTTGCAGAAGGCGAGCACCGCCTAGCCGCTGCCG
>JAEYYZ010000154.1 GCA_023428185.1 Actinomycetes bacterium | reverse complement strand
CGTGAACGGTTTGCAGAGTACCTGGCTCATTTTGAGGCCGGCAGTCGTGCCCGAGCGGAAGCCGCAGAATCCGACGAATCTCGCGTGTACCAAACCACCATTGCCAACGCGATGAAAGCCATGCGGGAGGCCATTACCGGCGGGTTCCACTGGAACGACAGCTGGCGCGGTTAGACCCGCCGTAGCACCGAGACCACTTTGCCCATGATGCGGGCATGGGTGCCATCGATGGGCTCAAAGGCAGGGTTGTGGGGCATGAGCCACACTTGTCCGTCGCGCCTGCGGAGGGTCTTGACCGTAGCCTCATCGTCGAGCAGCGCGGCAACGATGTCGCCGTTGTCGGCATCCACTTGCTGACGGACTACTACCCAGTCGCCATCACAAATAGCTGCGTCGATCATCGAGTCGCCTGTCACCTTGAGGAGGAACAGGTCACCTTCACCCGTGAGCTGGCGCGGAAGCGTGAAGACGTCTTCCACTGACTGCTCGGCGAGCACGGGTCCACCTGCGGCAATGCGGCCCACGAGGGGGACGTCCACGACATCATCGCGCTCGCGACTCACGGCGGTGATGTGCGTATCGGGTACCTCGGTGACCACTGGTGACGGCGTGACACCTTCTCCTGGGATCACCACCTCTAGAGCTCGAGGTCGGTTGGGGTCTTGACGCAAGTACCCCTTGGCTTGCAGTGCACTCAGCTGGTGCTTCACCGACGAACTCGAGGTCAAACCCACCACTTCGCCAATTTCGCGCATGGACGGCGGATAGCCCCGCTGCTCTACAGAATCGCGAATGGCCTCGAGGATCTGGCGCTGGCGCGCGGTAATACCACCCGAGCCAAGTTCGTGAACAGTGGCGTCGCTCATGCTTGCTCCTTCAACCGTGCGTGTACGTCATGCCGCATCTTCACACCCTGCCCCGCCGCCATGTCAGACCTTGATGGTCATATTGATTTGTCAGCCCGCTTGTCACGGAGGGTTGGTGCCCTTGAATCAGACGTTACGGCCTCAAGGAATGAAAATCAAACATATGTTCGAGTTTTTCTTGCGCGTGTCGGCTGGGCATGGTACGAATAGAACATACGTTCGACGAACATACGTTCGAATAGATGTGGTGAGGATTAAGAATCCACGGAGGAAGGCAGGATCATGGCAATCACACTGGGAGATGTCACCATCACCGCGATTCCTACAGCTGCTGCGCGTGCCAAGCGCGTCCTCGTGGTGCTTCTCATGATCGCAGTTATCGCTTGGATCGCTCCGCGAGCCATGGCTTCCGATTCGTCCGATGCCGGTGGTGCCGGGACATGGACCACGGACACCTGGACCGTGGCTCACGGTGAGACCTTGTGGTCCATCGCCGCCGCGTACACCGGCCCTGGCGAGAACGTGCGCGACACCCTCGACGAAATCATGGCGCTCAACGCCTTGGAGTCCACCGCCATCCGCACAGGAGACCAGCTGCTCGTGCCTTCTGCCGACTAGCGACCGTGCAGGGTCCCGGCACCATTGAGCCGCGCCGTACCCTCGGTGCACACAGCTTGCCCAGAAAGTGGCACAGTGGGGGCATGCATTGCCCGTTCTGCCGTCACGCTGACTCTCGTGTAGTCGATTCTCGTACCGCCGACGACGGGGCACAGATTCGCCGCCGGCGAGAGTGCCCTAATTGTGGCAAGAGATTCTCCACCGTCGAAACCTTTTCGCTGTCCGTGGTGAAGCGATCCGGAGTCGTAGAGCCTTTCTCGCGCGACAAGATCATTTCTGGCGTGCGCAAAGCATGCCAAGGCAGGCCCGTAAGCGACGACGATCTTGCACTCCTCGCGCAGAAAGTCGAGGAATCGATTCGCGCCTCCGGGCAAGCAGAGATCGACGCCTTGGACATCGGGCTCGCCATTCTCCCGCCGCTACGCGAATTGGACGAGATCGCCTACTTACGATTTGCGAGCGTCTACCAGGCGTTCGACAGCCTCGAAGCGTTCGAAGCGGCCATTACTCGCTTGCGGGAAGAAGACGCGGCTAAAGAGGCCTAAAGGGTCGCGTGCGCGAGGGGAATGAACCGAGTACGAGGCCGAAGAGCCACGCGCGCGGCCCCCGAGTACCGAGCTGATCAGCCGCGCACCTGAGGTGCTGAGCGCGGAGCGCTTAGGACAAGACGCGAAGTCGAACCGTCTCCGGCATGGCGAGAAGGTCGTCAATGGCATCGGCGCCAATGCCCTCTGCAATGTCCGTGACCACGTAACCCAACTCACCGCGCGTGGAAAGCATTTGTGCCTCGATGTTCACGCCATGCTCCGCAAGTTCTTGGTTGACCTTGGCGAGCACGCCAGGGACGTTGAGGTGCAAGTGAGTGATGCGGTGAGTTCCCTTGGGCTGCTCGAGCGACAACGTGGGTACGTTGACGGACAGCGACGTGGAGCCATGCTGCACGTAGTCGCGCAAACGGGTTGCCACAAACTGGCCGATGTCACGCTGAGCTTCCTCAGTGGAGCCGCCAATGTGTGGTGTGAGAATGACATTCGCGAGGCCCTGCAAGGGACTGACGAACGGGTCGCCCTTAGTTTTGGGTTCCTCAGGGAACACGTCAATAGCCGCGCCGCCGATGCGGCCAGACTCTAGGCCTTCCTTGAGAGCCTCTACATCCACAATGAACCCCCGTGAGAGGTTCAAGAACAGCGCACCGGGCTTCATGGCCTCGAACTGCGCGCGTCCAAAGAACCCCTGGTTTCCCATGCGGCCGTCCACGTGCAACGTCACCACGTCGGCTTGCTCAAGCAAGGCCTCCAAGGTGGGCATCTTGGTGGCGTTGCCGAGTGCAAGCTTCTCTGCGCTGTCGTAGAAGATCACATTCATGCCCAGCGCCTCGGCAATCACCGACAACTGCGAACCGATGTTGCCGTAACCCACGATTCCCAGGGTGCGTCCGCGGATCTCGTGCGCGCCTTCGGCGCTCTTGTTCCACACACCCTGGTGCATGAGGCGGTTGTGGTCGGGCAGCCGGCGCGTGAGCGAAATCATCTCGGACACCGCCATCTCCACTACGGAACGGGTGTTGGAGAACGGCGCATTGAACGCGGCAATGCCGCGACGTGCAGCGGCAGCTAAGTCAATCTGGTTGGTGCCAATGGAGAAGGCGCCCACAGCGATGAGTGAAGGCGCGGCGTCGAGCACACGCTCCGTCACTTGGGTCTTGGACCGGATGCCGAGAAGTTCGATGCCGTCGAGGGCCTCGATCAGTTCATCTTCATCCATGGCTCCCACGTGGTTGACGGCTTCAATACCGGCAGCAGTGAGAACCTCGGTGGCTTTGGGGTGGAGAGTTTCAAGTAAGAGAGCGCGCACGGGCGCTATGTTCTCGCACTTGTGCCGAGTTTCCAATTTGACGCTCCGCCGTGACACCCTTACGGGGTGAAAGTACTGGGTCGCATGGTCCTCGCCCTCGCAGTAGTGGTGGTGATGGTGGGTGCCGCGATGTGGGCTTCAGGTTACGGCGTCCAGGACCTCATGCACATTGGACAACCTCGCAACGTGCTCGAGGACAATGGCAAGCAGATCGAACTTCCGTACGCTCAAGGTCCATCAACTCGGCGCTTGCCTGAGGTCCCCATCACCACGGCAGGCGAGCATGCCTTTTCCGTGGTCGACGAGACGGGGCCTGTGCGCTTTGACCCGTGCCGCACAGTGCCATGGGTGCTGGCCACCGCGAACATACCGGTCTTTGCTGAGCCCTTGGTGTTTGCTGCCGTGGAAGACGTTCAAGCACGTACGGGACTTCAGTTTGAATACCTCGGCCCCACGGACGAAGTCCCTGATTTTGACCGCCCCTTGTTCCAAGAGCGCTATGGAGACCACTATGCGCCGCTCGTCATCGGGTGGTCGAGCGCCGCGGAGCACACGGATCTCGAGGGCCCAGTCGCCGGAGTGGGCGGGTCACACGCCATCCAGGGATCTCACGGGGAACAGCGGTACTTGCGAGGTGGCGTGATCATTCTCGACGGACCGGATCTGGGCATCTTTCTTGCCTCCACTTCAGGGGAGGCTCAAGTTCAGGCGATCATCATGCATGAACTGGCGCACGTCCTGGGTCTCGCTCATGTCAGTGACCCCAATGAGTTGATGTACGAGACCAATGACAGGCAAACCACGTGGGGTCCTGGAGACCTTCAAGGCCTCGCCATCGCGGGAGCGGGTCCCTGCGAGTAGTGGCGGGGAGACAGCGCGCGGATTTCGCCGACGGGCCTACAGAGGAAGTTACCCCGCGGTTGCCTCTGCCAAACCGCGCGGCAAGGGCTGGGCGTGGACGAGCACCAATCGCTTAGTGGGGCGGGTGAGCGCCACGTAGAGGTCCGAGGGCACCGTCGCGACATCTGCGGGCTCCACAACCACCACGGAGTCGAATTCCAGACCTTTAGCCTCTCGAGCACTCATGGCCTGAATAGCAGTACCAGCCACCGCAGCCCGCGCGGCCGGCGCACCGGCATCGGACGTCAAGAGGGCAACAAGCCCGCCATCCGCCTGGTCTAGACGCTCCAATTCCTTCGTAGCCGCCTCCACGGCCGCCTCGAGCACGTCTCCCGTAGCGCGCTCAACGCTCACCGAGTGATCCAGTTCCCTGGCGGCGCTCATGTCGCTCACGGGCAGGCCCGCAGCCCGAGCAAATGACTGAGCCGCTTCAGCGACCGCAGCGGGAATGCGGTAACTCACCGTGAGCTCGCGCAAATTCCAGCCATCCCGGAACAGCGGATCCATCGTCTCCGGCCACCACCGAGTTCCTGCCGTCGCGGTGGTTTGCGCCACGTCGCCCACAATGGTGAACGAGCGGGTGGGGCAACGGCGCAAGAGCATGCGCCACGCCATGGGGCTGAGTTCCTGGGCTTCGTCCACCACGATGTGCCCGTAGGTCCATGTTCGGTCGGCCGATGCTCGTTCGGCAACGGAGAGCCGCGCGGCCGTCGCTTGCATACGGGACGCGAGCGTGTGCGCGTCCACCTTGATCATGCTCGCAGCGCCAAAGCTCTCGAGCACCTCCTTGGCGTAGCGGACCTCCTCGGCGCTCGGCCCGCTCTTCTCCTTGGGCGCGCCGCTGGGGAGGTCGCCCAGCAACTCAGCCGCCTCGTCCAGCAACGGGATGTCTGCGTCGGTGAAAGGTGCATCAGCGGGTCGTGACAGCAGTGCCCGTTCGGCGTCGCTCAACCCGGATGTGCACGCGTTGAGCACGTGCGGCTTGGAGAACAGGTCGCGCAGCAATTGCTCGGCCGTCACAGGCAACCAACACAGGTTGATGGCCACTCGCACCGCACGGTTGTCCCTGACGTCGCGTGCCAACTCAGCCCTGTCGTCGTCCCCAAGGCTGGACTCGAGTTGCTCCATGAGCTGAGTGGTGAGACGGCTGATCATCTCTTTAGCAAACGTGTTTCGCGCTTCGTTATGAGGTTTGCCGTCGCGGCGCGCCTTGGCTTGAGCATCGCGGATGTCACTGCGCCTGATCACCACTGTGCGTCCATCGATACGGATCTCTTGGTCCGCGCGCGGTAGTCGCTGGCGTTCGCGCACCGCGGCACGCACCACGTCCGCCATGACGGTGCGCCCCTTAATGCGGGCGATCTCTTCACGTTCGTGGGTGGAAGTATCCACTCCCTTGACGAGGCCGCCAAGAGTGGTAGAAACCGCACCTGTCTCACCCAACGAGGGGAGCACGTGGTCGATGTACCTCAAGAACGATGCCGAGGGCCCAATGAGCAGTACACCGCGGCTTTCCAGCAGATTCCGGTGGTGGTACAGCAAGTACGCGGCACGGTGAAGGGCCACGGCCGTCTTACCGGTTCCGGGACCACCTTGGACGACGAGAGCGCCGGCGAGCGGAGCGCGGATCACTGCATCTTGTTCCGCCTGGATGGTGGCGACGATGTCGCCCATTCGTCCGGTGCGTCTTGCGCCGAGCGCTGCCAAGAGCGCGCCTTCTCCCGCGAGAGCCAAGTCCTGGCCGGACTCCCGGAGTGCCTCGACGTCCAGGACATCGTCTTCGATGGCGGCGACTCGGCGCCCCACCGTGGTGAGGTGCCTACGGTTGATGACACCCGACGGGTTGGCTGCCGTCGCGGCGTAGAAGGCTGTGGCAGCAGGGGCACGCCAGTCGGTCAGGAGCGGCACATGTTCGTCGTCAGAAAGCCCGATGCGGCCCACGTAAAGCCTGTCGCCCGCCGCCAGGTCCAAGCGGCCAAAGCACAGCCTGTCCTCCACGGCATCAAGCTGTGCAATGCGGTCTTCGTACAACGTGGCGAACGCGTCCCGCTCAGATCGGTTTTGAGGGGACCCAGAAGGACCGGAGCGGCGGATGTCGGCCAAGCGAGTGGTGGCTTCGTCTCGCAACTCGTCCAGGCGTGCGTAGAGCACGTCAACGACTCGTTGCTCGGCCTCAAGGCCGCGCGCGGTCGCGACTGTGGTCTCGTCCTGCATGGCATACCTTCCGCGAGTTTCGCGTTGCACTACTCAAAGTGGGCAGTGAACCATTATCGCAAACCTTCGAGGTGCGTTCGCCCCACGCGATACGGACAGGGGCAGTCGCCCCACGGTGGGAGACTGGTAGCAAATGACCAAACTCGTGAAGTGGGACGCCGCCGGAGTTGAGGCGTGGGCCAATGCCGCAGGCACCGGTGCGGTGCTGATGCAATCGTTGCGCGGATTCGTTGACGCGGGCCGTGCCGGCGCGCTCGTCGCTGACCACATCCTGTCGCTGTCCGAACCTGTACGAGTCGCCACCTTTGATGTGGAC
This sequence comes from Actinomycetes bacterium, assembly GCA_023428185.1. Lineage (GTDB taxonomy): Bacteria > Actinomycetota > Actinomycetes > Actinomycetales > Demequinaceae > Demequina. The sequence goes on along the minus strand of JAEYYZ010000154.1, from coordinate 9,016 downwards.
CAGTTGCTGGATTACCGGAGCAGGCGGCCACAAATGACGTTCACCATCAACCAGTGGACCGACTACGACGAGCCCGAATTAGTGCTCGACTTGGTTCGCGACGCCCAAGGGCAAGCGTTGCTCCTTCTGCACGGCGTGGAGCCTGACATCCTGTGGGAGAAGTACATCCTCGCGGTCAAGGAAATTGTGCGCCGCATGGGCGTAGGACTCACGGTAGGCGCGCACGGCATCCCCATGGCAGCGCCTCACACAAGGCCACTCACCACGACTGTCCATGGCACCCGGCAAGATATTCTCCCCGATGCCTCAAGCTTCCTTGGCACTGTGACGGTGCCAGCATCGGCGCAAAACCTGATGGAGTACCGGTTTGGTCAGTGGGGCATCGACGCGGTCAATGTTGTGGTCCACGTGCCCTACTACTTGGCTCAGTCTGCTTTGCCTCAAGCCGCTCAACGTGCGCTGACTGAGGTGGAAGGTCTCACTGGTCTGGACTTTGACATCAGCCAACTCGACGGCGCTGGATCCGTTGCCATGGAGGAAATCGACAGGCAGATGCGGGACTCGGAAGAGATCACGGCGCTCGTGGCGACACTGGAGGAGCAGTACGACCAGTTTGTGGCCGCCCGTGAGCGCGGACTCCCGCTTGAGGGGCCTCTTCCCTCGGCCGACGAGATAGGCGCCGAGTTCGAGAAATTCCTTGCCCAACAAAGAAGAGACTTGCCACCACCCGGATAGTTCGTGGATGCTGTGAACGGTTGCGAATACGTAGTGTGCATGACCCCGTGGTGTCACGGCGCAAGATGAGCATTACGGCGACAAGGGGCGCAAGGTGCGTGCCCTTCCCGTCCCGGGCAGTAGTGAAGGAAACGCAGGTATGGCACAGGGTTCTGTGAAGTGGTTCAACTCTGAAAAGGGATACGGCTTTATTGCTCAAGACGGCGGGGGTCCCGACGTATTCGTGCATTGGTCCGCTATCGATGGAGAGGGTTACAAGTCTCTCGAGGAAGCACAGCGCGTTGAGTTCGAAGTGACTGAGGGCCCTAAAGGCCCTCAGGCAGAACAGGTCCGCGCCATCTAGGACTCGTCTAAACACGAGCTTTTTGCGTCACTGGCGACGCTCGCGAGCGGCCCTTCTCGAAGAGAACCTTCGGGCTGGGCCGCTCGTTGTATGTGTAGGCACCAACCCGTCCAGGCGGAGCATGGAACGTCGTGACGCGAGTTGGGCTAGTGAGAAATGCCTACTGCGACCTACACTGGGACCAGGCACTTGGTGAAGGAGGCCCCCAATGCCGTTGTCGGAATACGAGCAACGCGTACTCGAGGAACTCGAGCGCGACCTCGGAGCTGACCCCAAATTGGGCCGCACCATGGCCAAGCAGCCGCGTTCCCGCGGTCGGTTGGTGCTTGGTGTCTTCGGTGTGATCGCGGGCCTCACGGTCTTGGTGATTGGCACTGCCACCCAAGTAATCGTGGTGGGAGTGGCTGGATTCGCCATCATGGCCGCCGCCGCTCTGTGGGCCATGTTGGCTCCCAGAGGCGCCGCACCCAAGGCCGCGGCGAGCAAGGGCGGTTCAGCGGGTCCCAAGCCCAAGAGTCACGCCGGCGGCGACGACCGCTCCTTTATGACGAAGCTCGAAGAGCGTTTTGAGCGCCGCCGCGAGCAGGGCGACCTGTAGGTTCGCCCGTCGCCTGATTCACGGCGCTCACTACTTCAGCAACACATGCGTCAAGTTGCGCCTCGGTGAACTCGGTCCCTTGAGGCGCGTACCTGTGGTCTGACACCGCATGCACCACGGTATTGAGTGCATCGATGGCGCGCTCGCGTAAGGTGCCGCCCAAGTGACCCACAGCGTTGATCACGTACTCACCGGCCTCGTGCGGCGTGAGCGCGAGTGGCCAGGCGATGTCTTCTCCCACTCCTTCCCTCAACCGCGCCCATGCGGCTTCAGGCCCCTCAAGGTGTGACAGGGTCGCCTTGCGTCTGGCGCGCAACCACCACACCAATCCCCACGCGAGAAGCACGAGCACTGCAATGCCGCTGGCGACAACCCACCACGGCGTGGCGAGGCCCTGGTTCAGGGCATCGGACGTCTCAGGCCGGCCTTGGCCTTGCTCAGGCGCGGTGGTGGGAACTGGGGCAGGCTGGCCGTTCTGGGCCGCATCGATCACCGATTGCGGCACAGGGATTTCATTGCTGTCAGGGTTGGCGTAGGTGGGCGTGGCACCTGTTTGCGCTGAAGGTGTCGGCTCGAACCGCACCCAGCCCACGTTGGGGAACCACACTTCCGGCCAGGCATGAGCGTCCCCGCCGTAGACCACGTAGGCACCGTCGCGTTCGCGGTTGCCGGGCAAGAATCCCACGGCGAGGCGTGCTGGCACGTCGATGGAGCGCAACATGGTGACCATGGCGGTGGCGAACTGCACGCAATAGCCAGACTTCTCGTCGAGGAAGGTTGAGACGGTGTCCGCACCTTCAGGTTGCACCGACGTGTCGTACGTGAACATGTCAGGGTTGCGCAGATAGGTCTGGATTGCGAGGGCTTGGTCGTATCGCGACAGCGAGTCCGCTGTGATGCCTTCAGTCAACTCCTGGATCCGCGCGAGGTCCACGGCCGGTGCCACCTCAAGGTATTCCGCACCTACGCCTGCAGTGGGGTCCAGGGGCGGTAGATCACGCATCGCTGAAAGCACGGCGGCGTCAAAGTAGGTGAGGTCGGCAACCACTGAATAGGTGAGGTTCTGGGTGCCGTTGCCGTCGGTCACAATCTCATCCATTTGGGACACGTAGGACCAGCGAGAGTCGACGTCCACGGTGCGGGGCACCGCTGGTACCGGCAAGTTGGTCTCCGCCAAGCTCAGGATTTGGATGTTCAGGCGGTCGCGGTTGCGGTCGTTCCAGTTGTCCACCGATGTAGGCCACAGCACCCCTGCCGAGGCGGAGCGATCGGTGGGTTCCGGATCTTCACGGTCCCACGCGGCGCCATCAAAGTCGGTGAGCGCGTACAGCCGGAGCACTTCTGGACGGTCTCCTGTGGTGACGTACAGCATCACGGGGGAGTCGGCGCCCGTGGTGAGAGAGTTGCGCAAGTCGAGCGCCAAGTTCAGGCGCGTGGCGGTATCAAACTCGTTGGGCGCTGCGATGCGGGGAATCATGCCCCAACCGTTCCCACCCAGAGCCGTGGGTGCCACAACAACCACCAGCAACATGGCCGCCACCGTGGCCAGGATGGCCGGACCGGGGAGCGCCACTCGATCCGTGACTGTCAGCCGCTTGGTCAGTCCCAATGTCAGCACCCATGCGCCGATTGCCACCAACAGCATCGTGGTGGAGACGCGGTGCTGAAGGACCACTGCGGGCATCCACGGCAAAATCAAGAGCAGGCCCGACGACGCGGCAGCTCGCCACGAGACGGCAAGGTGTTCTGCGGCCAGGAAGAGAGCGAGGAGCCCCATGGTAAAGATGCTCAACAGTTCCAGGGTCATGGGTGCTGGTGCCACGGTGGTACTCGCGTACTCCATGGCATCCCGTACGGATTGAGCAAGCGCTCCGATGGCGCTCGGTGTGGGCAGCCACAGCACTTCGCCATCTTCGCCACGAGCAAACGCGGGGATACATACGAGGAAACCTGTCACGGCCCCTACAGCGGTGGGCAGCAATCGCGAGCGGCTTATGACCCGCACCACCATGACGGCGCCCGTCACGATGGCAAGCACCGCCATCATGCGAGTGCGCCACGGACCCATTTCGATCATGGCGCTGAGTCCGTAAATGCCAAGGTAGGCGGCCACGGCCACAAGCGGCGTGGCTAGCCAGGGCGACTGAGCTGTGCGCAGTGAGTCTTTCATTCGATGTCACCCGCCGTCAGCAAGGTACTCCACACCGATTCGAGGTCGCTGTGCACGGTAGCCGTGGTGGCGCGCCAGCCTGCGCGACGCAAGGCCTTGGCCGTCGCCTCCGCTTGTTCTGCGGCCGCTCCATGGTCACTTGTACGCACAATTGCCCACGCCCGGCCTGAGCCGCCAATGGGAGCGAGTGCGTCGAGCGCTGCCTTCTCCAGGGATTCGAATATGCCCACGATCACTTCGCCCTGAGGGGCGTCGTCTCCGGCTTGGCGCGCGGCCCTGATCAGGTCTGTGGTGGCTGCCGCTTGGGACACGGGGCTCACAAAGTCCACGCACATGTTGAGGATTGAGGCCCGGGCGGCGTCCGTGGCGTGTTCACCGTAGTGGCGGCCGCTGTCGGGCCGGGCCTTTCCGCTCAGGAGCCGCACGGGGTGCCCTGAGTCAAGCACTGACAAGGCAATGGAGGCGGCGGCCGAGATTCCCCACTCCAAAGCCTCACTGTCCCGAGACAAGTCGAGAATGACGGTGGCTGGGCGTCGGCCTGCACGCTCGTCGGAGCGCACCACCATGGTTCCTAGACGCGCGGACGATGGCCAGTGAACTCTGCGGAGGTCGTCACCTTCGCGGTAGTCGCGCAAAGCGGCGTCATCGGCGGAAGGGCTACGTGCGCCCAGGACGACGCGATCGGCTTGACCCATGAGCGCGCCAGCCGTCGCAGACAACTCGATGACGGGCGGCCACACGGGGACGCGTTCCGCATCCCCCACGGCGGTGTCTGACCAGATCATGCCCAAAGGGTCCGACGTGTGCACTAGGGCGGGGCCAAGTGGCCACCTACCTCGTCGTGAAGGCATCAGGGTGTAGCTGAGCGTCAGGGCATCGGGTGTGCGCGTGACGGTGGCCTTGGTGCCCATGCCTCCGGTGAGTTCTGACGCCGCTTGTTCGCGGATGTCAAGCGACTGGGTGAGCACCTTGCGGACGCGGCTATGTGTATGTGTGCCCGCTTGAATCTTCACCGTCACACGCCCGGGCACGCCCACTGTGAGGGGTCGAGGAACAACTTCGCGGCGTGCGTACGGAAAGCGCCTTAAGAAGGCGTTCACTGACAGCAGCATCCACATTCCCGCGACGGTCACGGCGCACACCATCGCGGCACCGATGTAGACCAGCGGCGGGGTTGCGAGTCCCACTCCCAGGGCGCCTACGACCACTCCTGCGGCACCCACGCCGATGCCCCGTGAGGTGATCACGGTTTCGGAGGCTGTGCTCGCTGCTGACATTTCGCTTGTTCGCTCGCCTTAGGTTGGTGGGCCGTTCAGGGCGGGAGTCGGGATCGGGCCTATTGCTGCACTGATTGTGCGCGCACGGGGCTTTGAACGGCTTGTTCGCGCTTCGCGGGAAGGTCACGAGCGGCGGTGGGAACCGGTGTTCTGGAGATGAGCTCCTGCGCAATTTGTTGAGACGTGCGTCCGGAAAGCCTCGCCTCGGTGCTTGGGATGAGCCGGTGTGCGAGCACCGCCACGCCTAGCGCCTTGACATCGTCGGGGAGCACGTGATTGCGGCCCGCCATTGCAGCGCGGGACTTGGACGCCGCGAGCAACTGGAGCGCGGCACGGGGTGAAGCTCCCAAGCGCAATCCCGATTCCTCGCGCGTCGAGGTGACGAGGTCCACGATGTACTGCTTAATCGCCGGTGCCGCATAGACCCTGCGCGCAATATCGATCAGGTTCGCGAGGTCGCCTGCGTCGGTCACGGGACGGACGTCGTTGAGCGGGTCCATCCCATCGTGACTGTCAAGCATCGCCATTTCGTCTCTGGCGCTGGGGTACCCCACTGAAACCTGGGCCATGAAACGGTCCCGCTGCGCCTCGGGGAGCGGGTACGTGCCTTCCATTTCCACTGGATTCTGGGTGGCCACCACCACAAATGGCCGGGGCAACGGTCGCGTGTGGCCGTCCGCGGTCACCGAATGCTCTTGCATGGACTCGAGTAGCGCCGCCTGGGTCTTGGGGGAGGCCCTGTTGATCTCGTCGGCGATGACGACGTTGGCAAAGATGGGACCTGGCCGGAACTCAAAGCGGTGCTCGTCTGAGCGGTAGATGCTCACGCCTGTGACGTCCGAAGGCAAGAGGTCAGGTGTGAACTGAATTCGGCCCACCGTGCCGTCTACTGACTTAGCAAATGCCCTGGCAAGTGTGGTTTTGCCCACGCCTGGCACGTCTTCCATGAGTAGGTGACCTTCAGCGAGCACCACCGCAAGCGTGGCCGTGATGGCGGAGTCCAGTCCGCTCAGCACCGTGGAGATTGACCCGCGAATTCTCGTGGTGACCTCTGCGACGTGCGCGAGCTCAGCCTCTGTGGGCAGGGGATGCGTCATTGAAACTCCTTCGCCTCTCGGATTGAGCCTAAACGATGGCATCCACAACGCGGTGCCCTCCACCCAAAAACGCTTTGTTTACCAGGACCGTTGTGGCAATCTCTGAGCAATATCTCACAAACACCCCATTTTGTGGAGGGAAGTGGAGTAAAGTGGGGCGCACTGGCGAGTCGTGGCGCGAGGAGGTGAACGTTGTGACAGACCCATCGCATGGTCTGGGACCCACTGGGGTCTTCCTTGGCACGTTCACTCCGCGCCTGGACGACAAGGGTCGGCTGATCCTTCCCGCCAAGTTCCGAGGCCGTCTTGCCACCGGCTTGGTGGCCACGCGAGGCCTTGACCGATGCGTCTTCTTGTTCCCAGTCGACGAGTTCATGCAGGTCCACGAACGCCTCAAGCGCGCCCCCTTGGAAAACAAGGTGGCGAGGGACTACCTACGCAATTTCCTCGGTCATGCCCAAGACGACATCCCTGACAAACAGGGCCGTGTGTTGCTCTCCGCGCCGCTACGCGCATACGCCTCGCTCACTCGCGAGGTCGCCGTGGTGGGCATGGGATCACGAGTCGAAGTGTGGGACGCAGCCACATGGGAGCAGTACCTCGCCGACGGCGAGGAAGGATATGCCGCCACTGCGGCGGAAGTTTTCTCGGATATGTAAGCGCGTGCCTCGCGGCCTCCTCCCGGGCAGCTCTGACGGACTTCCCCCCGACAGAGAGCCGGTGGGAGACCACGATGCACGTCACACCAGTTCATAGGCACGGATTGAGGCAGGAGGGAGGGACCATGGAGCAGGCTACGCACGACGCAGCACGGCGACACACGCCCGTCCTGCTTGCGCGTTGTGTGGAACTTATGGCTCCCGCCCTTGACCACCCGGGTGCCGTGGCCGTTGACGGCACTCTCGGCATGGGAGGCCATACCGAGGCGCTCTTGACTCAATGCCCCACTGCCCGCGTAGTGGGCATTGACCGTGACAAGCAAGCCATTGAATTGGCGTCACGCAGGCTCGCCGGGTTTGGGGACCGGTTCGTGGCTCACCACGCCGAATACGACGACATTCCTGGAGCCCTCGCTGCGTGCGGAGTCACAGCAGCCGACGCGATCTTGCTCGATCTCGGGGTGAGTTCGCTGCAACTCGACGAGGCCGAGCGCGGATTCTCCTATGCGCAAGACGCTCCTCTTGACATGCGCATGAACCGCGACGACCCGCTCACCGCGGCCGACGTGCTGCGCGACTACGACGAACGCGAGATTGCGCGCATCCTGCGCGTCTACGGCGAAGAACGTTTTGCGCCGCGGATAGCGCGCGCCATTGTGCGACAGCGGGAGACGGCTCCACTCGAGCGTTCAGGTGAGTTGGTGGAGTTGATCCGGGCCGCCATCCCCGCAGCTGCGCGCGCCACCGGCGGCAACCCCGCAAAACGGACCTTCCAAGCACTACGCATCGCCGTCAATCGAGAACTCGAAGTGCTCGAGCGCGCCATGCCGGCCGCTGTGGAAGGCACCCGTGTGGGCGGGCGAGTGGTGGTCATGGCATATCACTCGCTGGAGGACCGCATCGTCAAGCGTGCCTTTGCCGCGGGAGCCGAGTCCCAAGCGCCGCCCGGGATGCCCGTAGTCCCCGAGAACGCCAAACCCTATTTGCGTTTGCTCACGCGCGGTGCGGAGAAGGCCAGCGACCAAGAGATCGAGCTCAACCCTCGTGCCAAGTCGGTGCGTCTTCGCGCCGTGGAGCGAACCATGCTCACGCCGGCATCGAGGAGGGCCGCATGAGCGCGGCCCCCTTGCGCAACAGCGCTCTCCACGGTGCTGTGCCCACCAGTGCGGGCTCCCACAGCGCTGCACCGCTCGGCAACCCGCGCACCGCCGCTCCGCAACGCTCACGCGACCACTTGCGCGCAGTGGGCGCCCCCCAGCAATCGCGCTCCTTGGTGCCCTTTGCCACCCTGTGCGTAGGCATTGTCATCGCCGCGCTCGCGGCTGTGCTGATCTTGAACACCACTATGGCGCGAGGCGCCTACGAGTCTCAATCCTTGCGCATTGAAATAGCCAACTTCCACCAGCAGCGTGCCGCCTTACTCACGCAACTGGAAGCGGCATCGGCCCCGGGTGGGCTTGCACACTCCGCCCAGAACCTGGGGATGGTTCCAGCGAGCCATATCGGCTTTGTCTCGATCGGCACCGGTGCGGTGCTCGGATCGGCAGGGTAGTGGTGGGCCCCATCGACGCACCCGCGCGCAGGCGTCCCCACGATGCGCCGCGCCCCCGCCCGCCACAACGCGTCGCGTGGGGGCAAGCGACCGCATACGCGCCCGTGCGCACACGACCCAGCGACACTCGTGACCGCTCCGACCGCCGTCAGCCGAGAGACCCCCGGGACTTCCGCGACCCCCGTGACCTGCGCCAACAGCGCACTCCGCGTGGTCCTCGCCAAGGCGGCGGCGGTCCACCCCATCGGCCGCCAGCACACGCACCGCGCGTAGGTGACCCTCAACGCAGGCACATGGTGACCACTGTGTTCTCCCTTCTCGTACTTGTGGTGTTCGCAGTGCGGTTGGTGGACGTGCAGATCATTCATGCTCAACCGCTTGCGGAGCAGGCGCTTCAAGAGCGGCTCGTCACTGCGGATGTGACTCCCGCTCGTGCAGACATCACGGATCGCAATGGCGTGGTCCTCGCCACGTCGGTGGATCGTTACCACGTATGGGTGAACCAGGCCAAGCTCGCCACGTGGAAGCGAGTGGAAGGCGGGCAAGTCCTCGCCGAAGGGGCGTTGGATGCGGCCAAGATTCTTG
>JAEYYZ010000054.1 GCA_023428185.1 Actinomycetes bacterium | reverse complement strand
GGGCGGCTGGGCGTGTACTCGGAGGCATAGGCCTTGTTGTTCTCGAGTAGCTCTTCAGTGATCGGCATGATGCTCCCTCCCCGTGCGGCCGGCGCCGCGACTGGGTCAAGAGTAAACGAGGCAGGATGGACCTATGCGAATACTGGTGACGGGATCGGCTCAAGGGGTAGGGGCGCAAACGGCCCGCGACCTCATTGCCATGGGTCATGAGGTGGTGGTGCATGGAAGGGACGAATCCAGGGCTGAGGCGGCGCGGCGGGAGGCGCCAGGCGCTCTTGCGGCCGTTTCGGGAGCGCTGGATTCGCTTGCGGGCACACGCGCTTTGGCGGAGGCCGCAAACCGGCTAGGGCCTTACGATGCCGTGATCCACAACGCCGGGCTTGGGCCGCATCGGCCGCAACCGGAGTTCACCAAAGACGGGCTAGAGGCCATCTTCCAGGTGAACGTGGTCGCACCGTATGTGCTCACATGCCTCATGCCCGTGCCTGCGCGGCTCATCTACGTGGGGTCCGACGCCTCGGACCAAGGCACGGCGAGGCTGGATGACTTGTGGTGGCGGAATCACGAGTGGGATCCATGGCACGCGTACAACGATTCCAAACTGTTCTTAGCCATGGTGATGCTCGAGGTGGCTGCCCGGCACCCTGAGGCCGCTGTGAATGTCGTGCACCCTGGTTGGGTGAAGACGGAAATGGGCGGCGTGGGCGCCAAGTTGGAGTTGACCGAAGGTGCCGACACGTCAGTGTGGCTCGCCACCTCGGCTGAGCCGTTAGCGTTGGGAAGCGGCACATTCTTTGATAAGCGTGCACCGCGGCCGCTCAATCCGTTGGCGCTCGACGCTCGGTTGCGCGGTGAGCTCTTGGCGACTTTGGAGGAAATCACCGGCCTCACCCTGGAGTAGAATCGAAACGTTTCGACCTGTTCCGAAAGGCCTCACATGTCCCGAATCTTCATCACCGGATCCGCTCAAGGAATTGGTGCCGAGTGCGCACGCCAACTCATCGAACTGGGCCATGAGGTGGTGCTGCACGGTCGCGACGCCACTCGCGCCGCCGCCGCCCTTGAGGCCAACCCCGGGGCCATAGGCGCGGTCGTAGGCGACTTGGGAAGCATGGATCAAGCAGCCACCGCAGCGGCAGAGGCCAACGAGTTTGGTCCCTACGACGCCATCATCCACAACGCGGGAATCGGTGGCGGTGGTGGCGAGCGCCGCGAGACCGCGGACGGCTTGGAACGCATCTTCCACATCAACGTGGTGGGCCCATACATACTCACGTGCCTCATGCCGGTGGCCGCGCGCATGGTCTACCTGACGTCGGGCCTTGAAGAGAAGGGTCGCTGGACTCCTGAGGACTTGCAGTGGGTGACTCGCGAGTGGGACGGAATGCAGGCGTACTCAGACTCCAAGCTGCATGACTCGATGCTCGCGTTCGAACTCGCTTCCCGTCACCCCGGCTCGTCCATCAACACGGTGGACCCCGGGTGGATCAAGACTCAACTGGGCGGGCCCGATGCGTGGGATCCAGTGGACTTGGGTGCGGAGACCCAAGTGTGGCTCGTGACGTCGGATGACCCGGCGGCCGCGGCATCGGGCCGCTACGTGAAGCGCCGCGAAGTGCACGAGCCCAACCCCACCGTGCGCGATGCTCAAGCCCGCGCGCAGTTGGTGTTGGAACTCGAGCGCCTCACGGGGCTCAGCCTTCCGTAGCCGCTCTTGCCTTAACTGCGAGAGCCCGATACGAGAGCCGCGTACCAGGCCGATGACGGCTTGGGAGTGCGCTCAAACGTCAAGCGATCCACGGCCACCATGCCGAACAAGGGACGGTAACCCTCGGCCCACTCAAAGTTGTCCAACAGACTCCATGCGAAGAATCCGCGGACATCCACGCCGTCGTCCATGGCTTCCCGTAGCGCGGCGAGGGAGCGGGAGTAGTACTCGATGCGCTCTTCGTCATCCGCGGTGGCCACGCCGTTCTCGGTGACGATGACAGGCACGCCCGTCGCGGCGGCGGTTTGGCGCACCGTGTGACCCAGGGCCTCAGGTGTGAAGGTCCAGCCCATCTGGGTGTAGCGCCAGTGGTCGGGCTTGTGTAGCTCCACACCTTCGGTGCTCATGTGCATGGTGTTGTAGGTCTGCACACCGATGTAGTCGTCGTCCTTGGCCACCGCAAAGTAGGCGCCGCTCATGAGCTGGGACATCTGATTGTCCGCGGGCGGCATGCCCGTGAACCGTAGCCCTGGGCCTTCTGAGTCGCCCTCGGGGTGGATGACCAGGTCGCCCACGGCCAGCGTGAGGCCCACGGGGAAGGTGCCGGGGCCCGCCTTGATGACGTCGCGGGCACGCTTGTGCGCCTCCACAAAGACGCGAGTGGCTGCCATGGCCTCATCCATGTCCTTGTGCCCGGGAGGGAATACGCCGATGCCGTAGCCAAGCAGAGCAACGATGTTCGGCTCATTGAAGGTCGCGGCAATGTCGATGTGATCGCCCAAGTGCTGCACGGCGATGTCGCAATAGCGCGCGAACAGGTCAGCCATCTCAGGGTTGGTCCAGCCGCCCTTGTCCGCAGCCCATTGCGGAGTGGTGAAGTGGTGGAAGGTGACCGAGTTCTTGAGCCCCATCTCATGTGCCGCGACCATCATGAGTCGGTAGTGCTCCAGGGCCACGAGCGAGAACTCACCCTCGGCAGGCTCAATGCGGCTCCACTCAAGGCTGAAGCGGTACGAATCCAGGCCCATGTCCTTGACCAACTGGAGGTCCTCCAGCCAGCGGTTCCAGGAGTCCGTGGCATCGCCGCTTGACTCGGCCGTGCCCGTGCCAGGGGTGTGCTCAAAGCGCCACCAGTCGTTGTTGACGTTGCCGCCCTCAATCTGGTGAGCGGCGGTGGCCACGCCCCACATCCAGCCTTCCGGAACGGGGCCAAACTCGGTGAGGGGTGTGAAGTCGGCAGCGCGTGGGCCGTGCTCGGCGCCTGCGGGCGGTGCCACCTTCATTCCGTGCGGTGTTGTGCCTTCGTGTGTGCCTGCGGCGGTGTCGTTCATGAGGCCTCCTTGCCCAGCGAGTCGAAACGTTTCGAGTACAGTCTAGTCCCACCCGAGCTCGTGCAGACGCGCGTCATCAATCCCAAAGTGATGGGCGATCTCATGAACCACGGTGACCGCCACTTCTTCCCGCACCTCGTCCTCGGTGTCGCAAGCGCGCAAGGTGGGATTGCGAAAAATGAAGATGCGATCCGGAAGTTCACCAAAGCCCCAACCCTCCCCGCGTTCCGTCAACGCCACGCCGTCATACAGTCCCAACAAGTCAGGATCGTCGCCCTCAGGATCGTCTTCCACCAAGATCACCACGTTGTCCATGAGGTCCAGCAACTCTTGCGGAACCATGTCCAACGCGTCCTCAACGGCACCCTCAAAGTCCTTGCGCGACATCTCCACCATGAGTCCATTGTCTCGCGCGTAGCGGAGCACCCCCAAAGACCCGTATTATTGCGAGGTCCTGCAATGGTTCGCCATTGCTCAAGCCCCCATCGTCTAGCGGCCTAGGACGCCGCCCTTTCACGGCGGTAGCACGGGTTCGAATCCCGTTGGGGGTACGTGGGGCGCCGGGCAGTGTTCGGCGTGCCGCAGCATGGTCTACACTCTTGGAGTCTCGCCTAGCGAGGCTCTTAAGGCCCTGTAGCGCAGTTGGTTAGCGCGCCGCCCTGTCACGGCGGAGGTCGCGGGTTCAAGTCCCGTCAGGGTCGCGGCGGATCGCCCCTTCACTCGGAGGGGCTTTCGGCTATGAGGCTCTGTAGCTCAGTTGGTAGAGCGCACGACTGAAAATCGTGAGGTCACGGGATCGACGCCCGTCGGAGCCACTCTTGAGGCTCCTGGCTCCGTGCCTGTACGTTGAGCGCGTGAACCGACTTCACGACTCGCAGATCGAGCTTGAGCCCGAGGACATCAGCGACGTCATCGAGAAGCGCTTCCCCGAGTGGAAAGACCTCCCTCTGGCGCGCATCGATTCCACGGGGACGGTGAACTACATCTACCAACTCGGCGACGAGATGGTTGTCCGCATCCCCATGGTCGAATGGGGATCCACAGACATTACGCGCGACGCTCAGATCTTGCCGATGCTTGCACCTCTACTGCCTGTCGACGTCCCTAACCTGCTGGGCCACGGAGCACCCGCCGGCAAGGTGCCGTGGGACTGGGGCATCTACACCTGGCTACCAGGGCGCCACCCCGTACTCGGCGATACCAAGGATGAAGACGCGGTGGCCGCCGGACTGATCGAGCTGGTGGCCT
>JAEYYZ010000110.1 GCA_023428185.1 Actinomycetes bacterium | reverse complement strand
CTCGCCTACTTTGGCTTGTACGCCCTGCAGCACCGTGGCCAGGAATCCGCCGGAATTGCCACGAGTGACGGCGCCAAGATCCTGGTGTTCAAGGACATGGGCTTGGTGTCGCAGGTGTTTGACGAGGGCGCGCTTGAGGCGCTCCAAGGCCACATCGCAGTGGGCCACACGCGGTACTCCACCACGGGCTCATCCACGTGGGCCAACGCGCAGCCCACGCTGGGCCCCACCGCTCACGGTACTGTCGCGTTGGGACACAACGGCAACCTGACCAACGTGGCCGAGTTGCTGGAGCTCGTGGAACAACGCCTGGGTGACGCTCGCCGGGGGGAGCTGCGCGGCGGCAAGGGCACTGACACCGCGGTCCTCACCGCGCTACTCGGCCATGAAGGCTTTGACACGTTGGCGGAGACCGCGCTGGAACTGTTGCCCCGAGTGCGCGGAGCATTCTCCCTGGTATTTATGGATGAGCATGCGCTGTATGCGGCGCGAGACCCGCACGGCGTGCGGCCGCTGGTACTTGGACAGTTGCCCAGCGGGGGTTGGGTGGTCGCCTCCGAGACAGCGGCGCTGGACATCGTGGGCGCCACGCAAGTGCGCGAGGTGGAACCAGGGGAGTTCCTCATCATCGATGAGGAGGGAGTGCATTCGGAACGGTTCGCCGATGCTCAGCCCAAGGGTTGTGTCTTTGAGTACGTGTACTTGGCGCGGCCCGACACCTCGATCTCTGGCCGGTCCATCCAGGCCTCCCGCCACGCCATGGGCCGCGCTTTGGCGCGTGAACACCCCGTGGACGCGGACCTGGTGATCCCCGTTCCCGAGTCCGGAACTCCTGCCGCAGTGGGCTATGCGCAAGAATCGGGGATCCCCTTTGCCCAGGGCCTGGTGAAGAACGCGTACGTGGGCCGCACCTTCATCCAGCCGTCCCAGACGCTGCGCAAACTGGGCATCCGTCTCAAGCTCAACCCCTTGCGTGAAGTGATCGCGGGCAAGCGTCTTGTTGTGGTGGATGACTCGATTGTGCGCGGCAATACGCAACGCGCCATCGTGGCAATGCTGCGGGAGGCGGGCGCCGCCGAGGTGCACGTACGCATCTCATCACCTCCCGTGCAGTGGCCCTGCTTCTACGGCATCGACTTCCCCACCCGCGAGGAGCTTGCCGCGGTGGGACACTCGCTCGAGGACGTACGCCTCCAGATAGGTGCCGACACGCTGGGCCACATCTCGCCCGAAGGCATGATCGAGGCCACCACCATCCCCGAATCGCGGCTGTGCACGGCGTGCTTCTCGGGCACCTATCCCATTGAGCCTCCCGTGGATGCGAGACATTTGTTGGTGAATGCGGTGGTGCCCAGCGGAGTGATCCACGACGTTGAGCACGCCCCGCAGCCCGATGACGCTGCCCACCCAGCCGACGCCGCGGTGGGCTCATGACAGACCGCATCACGTACGCCGATTCCGGCGTCGACACTCACGCAGGCGACAAAGCCGTAGAACTCATGAAGGAGGCCGTGGCGCGCACCCACGGCCCGCAAGTCCTTGGCGGCGTGGGGGCCTTCGCCGGCCTCTTTGATGCCTCGGTGCTCAAGAACTACGACCGTCCGTTGTTGGCCTCCTCCACCGACGGCGTGGGCACCAAGATCGTCATCGCTCGCGCGTTGGGTGTGCACCACACCATTGGCCAAGACCTCGTGGCGATGGTGGTGGATGACATCGTGGTGTGTGGGGCTACGCCACTGCTCATGACCGACTACATCGCGTGCGGCAAGGTGGTGCCCGAGCGCATCGCAGACATTGTGCGCGGCATCGCCGTGGGGTGCGAGATGGCCGGAGTCGCGTTGGTGGGCGGCGAAACCGCCGAGCACCCCGGAGTCATGGAGCCTGACGACTACGACGTGGCAGGCGCCGCGATCGGTGTGGTCGAAGCGGATTCGGTGCTGGGCCCGGAGAAGGTCCGTGCCGGCGATGTAGTGGTAGCCATGGCATCGTCCGGTCTGCATTCCAATGGCTACTCGCTGGTGCGCCGCGTGGTGGACCACGCCGGGTGGAAGCTCGACACCGTGGTTCCGGAACTGGGACGCGAACTGGGCGCGGAACTCCTGGAACCCACGCGCATCTACGCAAAACTGTGTGTGGAGTTGGCGGCGGAGATCCACGGTCTGAGTGCCTTCTCGCATGTGACCGGTGGTGGCTTGGCGGCGAACTTGGCCCGCGTTCTCCCGGTGGGACTCGCGGCCACGGTGGCGCGCGATGCGTGGACGTTGCCTCCGGTGTTCTCCGCAGTGCAGGCCGCGGGCAACGTGCCGTGGTATGACCTTGAGTCCACCCTCAACATGGGTGTGGGCATGGTGGCCGTGGTGGCTGCTGATGACGCTCAAGAACTCATGGACGTCTCTGCGGCCACGGGTGTGTCTGCATGGTTCTTGGGCGAGGTGAGCGTTGATGACGGTCGCCCTGAGTCTCCTGACACCGTGCGTGGCGCCAAGGGCGTCCAGGGCGGTGCCGTGCACCTGACGGGCAGCTATCGGGCCTGAGTTGCGGGTGGGGTCCGCGTGCCTAAGAGCGAGGCGCGCAACTGGCTTCCCGTGCCACTCCAACCGCCTTCTGCAGGTCACTCGGGCCCAAGTGACGGTTGACGCGACATTCCCCGTCGCAGTCGTACTTGAGGTCGCGAGCCGATGTCACTTCAACCGTCACTTACGTACGGCGGACCGCCTTTGCACAGTCTCTGCACCTCCTGGGCAACCGCATACGCATCCGCCATAATTTCCGCGTAGGTGAATCGCAATACCGGCAAGCCCAGCGCGGCGGCCGCCCGATCGCGGCGCCTGTCTGAGGCGAACGATATGGCATCCGAATGGAAGCTACGCCCGTCTGCTTCCACGATGACTCGGCCCTCTACCAAGAAGTCCACGCGCCCCACTCCCTGGATTTGGACCTGGCTCTCAACGGTGAGACCGGCACGGCGCATGGCCAACCGTGCGAGCGTCTCGATAGGTGACTCCGCGCGGTCGTCTGCGTAACGGATGAGCCAGGTTTTGCGCCGTTGCGGAGTCTTCTCGAAATGCGATAGTTCAGTTCTCAGTAGTCCCCCATTCCTGAGTGCCGCATCGACGAGGACCAATTGCTGCTCGGGCGAGAGGCATGTGGTCGAGGCATCGATGGCTTCCCGGAGTGTTATGTGTTGTGGAAGTGGGCCTTGAACATAATGGACGCGCACGTGTGAGAGCGGCCTCAGATGGCCAGCCGAGAAAGTCCGATTCCCTGCAATGTGCAGATGCAATCTGGAATCGTTGCTCAATACGGGCAAGCCGAGTTCGCGTGCAACAGTGATGCACGTCGCAAGGCCGCGCCAGGCGACCTCGGCCACGCGTAATGGATCAGCGCCGGGCAGCGCGTAGCAGCCCCGGCGAATACGAAGTATCCGCCCATCCGTCACCGCGCTGGCAAGTGCCCTCCTTGACGCTCGGTAACGGCCAACTAACGACTCAGCTTCCGCAACTCCACCGAGTAGCGCGAGCAATTCAACCGGATCCACTGGCCGAGCATGCCAGCCAACGGCCGGTCGCTGACCGTTATCCACAGGCTAGTGGGGTCCTGCTGCAGCCGACGATGCGCTCAAGTGACGGTAGGAATGACATCCCGCCGGCGATCATGCGGAGCCGAGGTAGTCCGTGTCACTTCAACCGTCACTTAGGTACAAGCGGGCGGGTTCAGCGCGCCAACGGGGTGCGAGTACGCGGGGAGATGGCGGTGTGTGCGGCCCTGGGAAGGCTCGCGGTGGGAAAGCCGGAGCAG
>JAEYYZ010000173.1 GCA_023428185.1 Actinomycetes bacterium | reverse complement strand
GTAGCGGCATCGGCGGCGGGCGCGGGCGAGAGGTACGACTACGAGCCAGCCCGACGCTCGGCAGGCAAATCTCGCACCCTTCCGGTGGAGGAGTCGTGGGACACGCGCGCCTATCTGCGCCATATCCCCAAGGTGTTTGAAGCCGTGCGCGAGAGCTTTGGCCCGGAACTGCCACTCCTGCATGACGGACACCACCGCATGACGCCACGCGAAGCCGCCCAACTCGGCAAGAGCCTTGAGCCCTTTGACTTGTTCTGGCTAGAGGACTGCACCCCTGCCGAGGATCCCACCGCCTTGCGTTACGTCCGCGCGCAAACCACTACGCCGCTGGCTATTGGCGAGGTGTTCAATACGGCCTTCGACTACCAGACTCTCATTACCGAGCGGCTTATCGACTACGTGCGCTCAGCCGTGACCCACACCGGCGGCATTACTCACCTCAAGAAGCTCGCCGACTTCGCGGCGCTCTACGGTGTGAAGACGGGCTTCCACGGGCCCACTGACGTTTCCCCGGTGGGTCAAGCAGCGCACGTCCACCTCGACCTTGCGTTGCACAACTTTGGGATCCAGGAGTTCATGCAGTTCTCGCCGGAGACACTTTCGGTGTTCAACACGGGGGTGCGGTTCGAGGACGGTTTGCTGCACCCCAGTGACCGGCTAGGGCTTGGCGTGGAGTTGGATCGGGACGCTGCGCAGCAGTTCGCCTACGAGCCCGCCTACCTACCTGTCAACCGCCTCACCGACGGGACTATGCACGACTGGTGAGCTCGGCGTCGTCCGTGACTGGCGCCCGCTCGGTGCCGCGCTTAAGCCACGGAATGGTGGCCACGGCAATGACAAGAGTCAGTACGCCGGCCGCCGCGGTGAGCGCCAAGCCCCAACGCGAACCGTAGTGATCCAGCAAATAGCCAGCTGCCCACGCACCGCCTGCCACGCCAATACCCAGGCCTATGCGCACCCAAGCCATGCCTTCGGTGATTTGGTCACGTGCGACGACGCGCTGCACCACGTTGTCCACGTTGGTCATGGTGGGCGCGATGGTGGCGCCCGCTACAAAGCCGATTACTCCAAAGACGATGAGGTTGGGTGAGAACGCGAGAGCGGCAAAGCCCATCGCCACCGCGCCTGTTCCCACCACGGTGCGAATCCACAACGGGGTACGGAAGTGCTTAGCGCCATACAGCAGTCCACCCGTGAGTGAACCCAGGGCGAGCGCGGCAATCAACACCCCGGCGATGGCTTTGAATCCGCGTTCGTCGGCAAAACCCACGGCGGAGATGTCGAGCGCGCCAAACATGAGTCCGAGCCCCAGCGAGATGAGCGTGACTCCCAGTACGGCAGCCGGAATCTTGAGCCCCAGGCTCACGCCTCCGGTTTCGCTACGGCGCGGCGGCTCGGTGGCGGTTTGGGAGAGCAATATGACGATGCCGATGAGCGAGCCCACGGTGCACACCACCAAGCCGGCCCCCGGCCACACCGCTGTGGCGAGGATGGTGGCTAGAGCCGGTCCGCCAATGAAGAGCACCTCATCGAGAGCGCCTTCAAGCGCAAAGGCCGAGTGGATCTCTTTGTCGGTCTTGAGGATATTGGACCAGCGTGCGCGTGTCAGAGAACCGAGTGGCCCACTCACCGAGGCGATCGCTACTGCGATCCACAGCATCCATTCGGGTCCGCGTGTCATGGCAGTCCACAGCGCCAGCGCGGCGCCCGTGACGTACAGGGCCGTGAGCGGAATCATGGCTGCACGTTGCCCCAAACGATCAGCCAAGCGCGCGGTGGGAACTGTCTGTAGTGCCCACACCAGAACGCCGATCGCGGCGACTCGGCCTGCCATTTCGTACGAGTTGTATTGAATCTGCACCATCAAGATGAGCGAGATGTTGAACATCGAAATGGGCAGGCGCGACAGCAGTCCGGAGAACGTGAAGGCCTTAGCTCCGGGGTAGCTGAGGATGCCGCGATAGTTGGTAAACACGAGGGCTATGGTCTCACCTGCCGCCCACTCTGACTGCTACTGCGCGGGGGGAGTGCTCTCTGGTTCGAGTACGCCTGCGCCTAAACCATCCGTCGGTTGGGGCTCGGGAAGTTGGGGGCGGCGTTTGCGCAGCTCGAGTACACCGAGCGCTATTCCTCCTCCGAGGATCACCAGCACCGCGAGGCCAATGATCCCCCACGTGATGATGGGCCCCCACGCGATAGCTTCATTGCCTACGGCACGAATAGTGATGTCTTCCCCTGACTGAATGTCTTCAAAGGACAAGGTCACCGTCTTGCCGTTCACGTCACCGTGTGTGCTCGACACCACGGGTCCGGGAAAGGTGAACTTTGATTCAAAGTTGATGAATCGGCCAACGGTGGAGGCATCGACACCGGGAACGGAGGCAGTCGCATCGAGGGCGGGAATCGTGACCACGTACTGGTCCCCTTGACGTTCAACCTGGGGCGCGGTTGCCCCACCCAGAAGCCCTTCGGTTCCAAAGCCGGGCTCATCGCTTCCTTGAGCCCCCGCGCCTTCCTGAAGCAGGGCTCCTGCGCTCGCAAGTTCGTCAAAGGTGAGGTCACGTGCCTCGATACGGACGCCTCGCAATTCGCCGTCCACGTACTCCTCAATGGTGACTCGCCCCGCTTGGTCCGCGGGAATGCGCTCCTGGAAGGCATCCGGGCTGAGGTCTGACGGGTCGGCGCCCACTTGGGCGAGCACATCGGGGTCCACCGCGATGATGACCGTCTGGTTCACGGTGTCGTGATCCGAAAACGCAGACTCTGTATGCACCTTGACGCAACCGGACAGGATGAGCGCTGCAGCGCAGACGATGCCGCCCAAGACGAGTCGAGAGTTTCTCACTCTCTGATTGTGCCTCCTGCAGGAGCGCCGCGCCTACGTGCCTGACCCACGCGCCCGGCCCACCAATACGCGATCCCCGCCCCGGCCAAAATGGTGGCCACCAGAAAGGCGAGGGTGCGGGCCCTGTCTGGCGTGGGTTGGGCATCGGCCGTGGCGGATAGCGACGTGTTTTCCTGGGTGATGATCCACGTGACGGTGCGGCCTGTCACCTCGCCGTTCGCCGATGTCACGGCCCCCGGGAACGTGAGGCTCACCTTGACATCGGGCGGCGTCTGCCCCGCCTCGGCTTCCCCGGCGGAGAGCGCAGAACCCGACATCACTCCGCTCACCACAAACGTCTCTCCCTGGCGAGTAATGCCCCAGTGGTCGGCGGTGGGCGCGAATGCGGACAAAGGCTCGTCGGTGAAGCGCACCACGATGCCCGACCACCCGCCGTCGCGGTAGCCGTCAATGGTGGCGTTGCTAAGACCGTCGCCAATCTCGGTGTCGCCCCACAATTCCGTCGCAACGTCTTTGTCTGACATTCCGAGCGACTCGCCAGTGCCGGTGGGCACGGCCACCACATACTCGCCGGTCACGGTGTTCTCTTGCGAAACCTCCAGGTCCGCCGTGAATCTCAAGCATCCGGACAGGAGCAGCACTGTGGCAAGCGCACTAGCTGCGGCCACCGAGGAACGCCGTAAGCGCTGGGCAATGACATTCACCGCCTCAGCGTGGCACGAGCCAGGAGGCTCCTGGCGTAGCGACTCACGGCGGGTAGCGTGGTCACGTAGTGGGACGTGAGGAGCACAACCGCATGACTGCAAACCCTTCCGGCGTCATGGCGAGCAGCCTGCGGCCTGTCGTCGCCGGCTTCTATCCGGACCCATCCGTATGCCGCGTGGGCGAGGATTACTACCTTGCGCAATCGAGTTTCGAGTTCTTCCCGGGGGTGCCGTTGTGGCACAGTCGCGACCTCGTGAGGTGGGAGCAAGTGGGTCACGTCATCACGCGCACCTCGCAGTTTGAGGCTGGGGCATACCGGCCGAGCATGGGCATCTACGCGCCTACCTTGCGTCACCACGAGGGC
This sequence comes from Actinomycetes bacterium, assembly GCA_023428185.1. GTDB lineage: Bacteria > Actinomycetota > Actinomycetes > Actinomycetales > Demequinaceae > Demequina. Next base: position 12,256 of record JAEYYZ010000173.1, on the reverse strand, counting down.
CGCTTCTACCTCATCACCACCGCCGTAGAAGGTCCTGATGGACACGTGCTCTTCACAGCAGACAAGCCTGAAGGCCCGTGGTCTGATCCTGTGCTGATCGCCGGGCTAGACGGCTTTGACCCAGACATTGCATGGGCCGAGGACGGAACCTGCTTGGTGACCTATTGCGCCATCAGTGATTGGGTGCCACAAGGAATTCACCAAGCAGCCATTGACTCCGTGACGGGTGAGGTGCTTGAAACGCCGCGCAAAGTGTGGGCCGGTTCTGGGCTTCAATGGCCGGAGGGTCCGCACATCTACCAGCGAGGTGACTGGTGGTACTTGGTGATTGCGGAGGGCGGCACGGAGCGAGGGCACGCAGTGACGGTCGCTCGAGCCCGTACCGCTCAAGGCCCCTTTGAGGGCGCACCGCACAACCCCATCTTCAGCCACCGGTCAACCTCTCATCCCGTGGAGAACGTGGGGCACTCGGACTTGGTGGAGCGCCCAGACGGCTCCTGGGCTGCCGTCTACCTAGGGGTGCGCACGGTCGGTTGGGTGCCACGGCAACACGTGAACGGGCGGGAGACCTTTCTTGCGGGGGTGGAATGGGCGGACGACTGGCCCGTGTTCGTGGAGGATGCCTTCACTGTCCCGGCACCCGAGCATGGCTTTGACGAGGACTTCACCCACGGCATCGACCACCCGCGGTGGATCAGTCCAGGTCTCCCCCTTGTCGATTTCAGCGAGCCGATGCCGGGGCGCGGCTTGGCACTCAAGCCCGCCCAGGCGCGGTCCGGCACCATGTCCGGCATCTTCACGCGCACGCGCGACCTCTTCTGGGATGCCCAGGTGACCGTGGATCCAGTGGACGGCGAGGTTGACGTGGTGCTACGCATGGATGAGCGGCATTGGTACGCGGTGCGCGTGTCTGCGGGCACGGCGAGTGCGGTGGTGCGCATCGGGGATGTGGACCACCAAGGCGCAAGTGCACGGGTGGGTGACGGTCCTGTCCATGTGGGGATCCGCGCGGACGTTGCTCAGAACCGGGGGCCAGACGATGTGGTGCTTACCGTGGAGGCGAGCGAGGGCATCGTGGAACTAGGCAGATACGACGGCCGCTACTTGTCCTCGGAAGTAGCGGGTGGTTTTACGGGCCGCGTGTTGGGTGTGGTCGCCCGCTCTGGCTCCCCCGCGCTGCAACGGTTCGTGTACAGCCCACGCGGCTAGCCTTCGAGGGCCTCAGACACTACCTCGCGTGCGGCGGACTGCACCTCGGTCAAGTGCTCTGCGGAGACAAAGGACTCTGCATAGATCTTGTACACGTCCTCGGTGCCAGAAGGGCGGGCGGCGAACCAAGCATCGGCCGTAGTGACCTTGAGCCCGCCAATGCCAGCACCATTGCCGGGAGCAGAGGTGAGTTTGGCGGTAATGGGCTGGCCTGCCAATGAGGTGGCGCGCACCTGCTCGGGGGAAAGTTTGCCAAGCGTGGCTTTTTGCGCGGGGGTAGCCGCGGCGTCCACGCGCGCGTACCAGGACTCGCCCAGGCTTTCCACGAGCCCTGCGTGAATGGTGCTGGGAGAGCTGCCTGTAGTGGCGATCATCTCGGCGCCCAGCAGACACAAGATGAGCCCGTCCTTATCCGTGCTCCACACTCTGCCATCGCGCCGCAAGAACGACGCCCCGGCTGATTCCTCGCCGCCAAAGGCCACCTCACCACTGAGCAGGCCCGGCACAAACCACTTGAATCCCACCGGTACTTCCAACACCGTGCGGCCCAACTGCTTGCCCACCCTGTCTATCAGCGAGGACGAGACGAGAGTCTTGCCGATAGCGGCATCGGCGCTCCACTGCGGGCGAGCTCCGCCGTACAGATACGAGATGGCGGCGGCCAAGTAGTGGTTTGGGTTCATGAGCCCACCATCAGGGGTGACGATGCCGTGGCGGTCAGAATCGGCGTCGTTGCCGGTGGCAATGTCGTATGGTGCGCTAGCGCCCTCCATGAGCGTGCGCAAGCTTGCCATGGCGTACGGCGAGGAGCAGTCCATACGGATCTTGCCGTCCCAGTCCAACGTCATGAAGGACCAGCGGGGGTCTACCTCAGGGTTGACCACGGTGAGATTGAGGTGGTGATCTTCCGCGATGGCGCCCCAGTAGTCCACCGCCGCGCCGCCCAGCGGGTCGGCACCTATACGCACTCCTGCGCGACGGATGGCCTCAATGTCCACCACTGAAGGCAAGTCCGCTACGTACGCAGCCATGAAGTCGTAGGGCCGCACGGTCTCCGCGTTGCGTGCCCGCGAGTATGGGATGCGCTTGACCTGCTTCCATGCACCTCCGGTGAGCAACTCGTTGGCGCGAGCCGCGATCCAACCGGTGGCGTCGGTGTCGGCGGGTCCGCCGTGTGGAGGGTTGTACTTGAATCCGCCATCGCGAGGCGGGTTGTGCGAAGGCGTCACCACGACGCCGTCCGCGAGCCCTCGGCCAGACGTGCGAAGCCCTTGGGGATCCAGCGAACCGTTCGCCACCAAGATGGCGTGACTCACCGCGGGCGTGGGCGTGAACCGTCCCCGCGCGTCCACGCGTACCTCCACCTCAGCAGCCGCAAGCACCTCGATGGCGGTTTCCATGGCGGGAAGCGACAAGGCGTGAGTGTCGATCCCTAGAAAGAGTGGACCGTCTGTCCCTTGCTCTTTGCGGTACTCCACGATCGCCGCAGTGATCGCCACAATGTGCGCCTCGTTAAAGGCAGTGTCGAACGCAGAACCGCGGTGGCCGGAGGTGCCAAACGCCACTCGCTGCTCCGCGATGCCAGGGTCGGGGACCTTGTCGTAGTAATCGCCCAGCAAAGCACTGGGGTCTATGAGGTCCTGGGGCAGGGCGACAGTTCCGGCGCGTTCATGCATGCATTCAGTGTGTCATGCGGGCGTGCGGCCACGGAGAGTTGAACCGGGTCACGGTTTCACCACAATGAGGTAAAGCCCACTTTGCCTTGCCAGCGGCCGACGCTAGGCTGGGCACGTGGCAGAGCGGCCGAGTCAGGCATCAGCAGAGGGTCCGCGCACCGCCGCGCTCATTCTGGCAAGAGACCATGCCAAACGCATCGCCGCCACGGTGCGTGCTGTGCGTGCCATTCCTGGAATCGACCTGGTACTTGTGGTGGACGACGGCTCCACAGACAACACGCAGGACCTCGCCCGCAAGGCTGGCGCAGTAGTGGTGAGACACCCTCACAAGCGGGGTCGCACTGCGTGCATCGAAACCGGTGCGGCCGTCATCGCAATGCGTGATGAAGACGATGAGGAACCCCGTTCGATCCTGCTACTCGATGGCGGACTCGGCAACTACGCCACTGGGGCTGCACCTCTAGTGCTGACGGTGGAGGAAGGAGTCGCGGACCTCGCCATTGCGCTCGTCGACCGCGGGGTGCCCAACCAGGGTCTGGCTGCAAGTGCGGCACGGCGGGCCATCTACTCGGCGTCCCAATGGACTGCCCTTCAACCTTTGAGCCGCATCCGGTGCATCACCAGGGAGGCATTGGAAGCGGCCATGCCGTTGGCGCGCGGAGCCGGGCTGGACCCCGCGATGACTCTGGACGTACTGCAGGCCGGTTTTGCCGTGACGGAAGTGGAATGCGAGATCCGCCACAAACTCCACACGCCGGGTTCGCGGGCTTTGAGGCGCGCCAACCAGTACCGTGACGTCATGATCGCACTGAGTTCTCGCCGCATCCGCGGCAGCCTTGAGTCCACTCAGCACGTGATGGAAGACACCCTGCACGCGGCAGGCCACGCGGCTAGCCGCGCCACCCGTGCTCGCAAAGACCAGCTCGAGGAGCCACCGCAGTGACGTTGCCCCGCTACGCGTACCTGGGCCCTGAGGGCACCTTCACTGAAGCGGCGCTGAGGCTCATGGTGGATGCCTCCACCGCTGAGTTTATGCCGGTCATTGATGTGCCCGCCGCGCTCGCGGCCGTGCGGTCAGGTGACGTGGACTATGCCGTGGTGGCCATGGAAAACACGGTGGAAGGCGGAGTCACCGCCACTCTTGACACCCTCGCTGCTGGCGCACCTTTGGTGATTCTGGGCGAGATCGTCTTGCCCGTGAGTTTTGAACTCGTGGCAACGCAACCTTTTGGGCTAGACGAGATCTCGAGCGTTGCCGCGCACTCCCACGCACTCGCGCAATGCCGCCGATGGTTGGCTGCCAACCTTCCCGATGCCACCCAGCTCACGGCATCGTCCAATGCGGCGGCTGCCCAGGCTTTGGCGGAAGGCACGGGAGAGTACGACGCTGCGCTCGCTCCTCCCGGCTCCGCTCAGCGGTGGGGACTCACCTTGATTGCGCAGAACGTGGCCGACTCCGCGCAGGCCGCCACTCGCTTTGTCAAAGTGGGCAGGCCGGGCACGTTGCCGGCGCCGACGGGTGCTGACAAGACCACCCTCGTAGTGCACTTGCCTTCAGACAAGGCCGGTTCGCTCCTGGAAATGCTGGAGCAGTTCGCCGCCCGTGGGGTGAACTTGTCGCGCATCGAGAGCCGCCCTATTGGCGACAAACCCGGCGAGTACTCGTTCTCCATGGACGCCTTGGGTCACATCGCCGAGGCGCGCGTGGCAGAAGCCCTCATTGGCCTCAAGCGCACGTGCCCCGTGGTGGTGTTCCTCGGCTCCTACCCTGCCGCGCATGCGGAACTCACGCCCGTGCTCCCAGGTACCGCCGATGCCGATTTTGCTGCGGCCCACGCGTGGGTCGAGGAGTTGCGTTCCGGCAACTAAGAGTTGGCATCCTTGGGTTGCGGAACGCGCACTGTGAGCGCCCCCGGATCAATCTCGGCAGTGATTTCAGTGACGCGACCCAGAGGTTCTCCGTCCACCTGCACCCGCTGAGGTTGGTCCATCACGATGTGCACCTTTTGGCCCTGGGCGTGGTCGATGCGAGAGGCCCGGTAGGCGCGGAGAATCTCGGGCTGCTTGAGACCGGCGCCTTGAGCGACCACCGTGCCAAACAGGTCAGTCCACCCCACGATGCCTGCGCGTGCGTCCAACGTGGCAATGTCGAGCGTGCCATCCACTGCCGAGGCATCGGGAATCAACTGGAAGCCCCCAGGCAACCGGCCCACATTGCAAATAAGCACCGATCGCATCTGCCCAGTGAGCGGTTCTGAACCGTTGACCGAGACCACCGCCGTCATGCGCCGCTCCCCCATGTGCTTGAGCGCCGCAAAGAAGTACGCGACCCAACCCAATCGCTTCTTGAGCTTGTCATCCGCACCTTGGACCATCTCGGCGTCGATTCCTGCGCCTGCCATGACCAAGAAGATGTGGCGCGAACCGGTGGAGCGCACGTCTCCGCGCTCAATGTCCATCCAGCCCACATCCACCGCCTGCTCGGCACCCTCCAGGGCGGTGCGCAACATGGCGGGGATGTCGCCGAGCGGGATGTCAAAGTTGCGGGCAAATAAGTTTCCGGTGCCGAGCGGCAAGATCCCAAGGGCCACATCCGTGCCCGCCAAACCCTCTGCCACAGCACGGACTGTGCCGTCGCCGCCCACCGCCACCACCACGTCGGCTCCCGCGGCAATGGCCTCCTTGGTTTGACCCACGCCCGGATCGTCTTCCGAGGTGTATAGCCACAAAGGTTGTGGCAAATAGCGGATCGAGCACGCCCTCAGCGCTTGCTCGCGCACTTCTGCGATTCCCGCTTTGGTGGGGTTGGCCACAAAGGCGACGCGTTGGTGGCCATCCCGCACTTGGCCAAACTTCTCCGCCGCAGCAGGGATGGGATGAATTCGTAGCACCTTGCGCCAAAACGGGGGCACCGCAATGGGGTCGCGAGTGCCCACGCGCTTGGTGATGGTGGCGGCAAGAGCGAGACCGGCGATGGCGATGACCAATGCCACCAAGGCGATAACGGTCGCCACCCAGGGAAGGGACATGGAATGAGCGTAAGCGTGCGGCGATAGACTCGCCACTGTGATTGACATTGGCCTCTTGCGCGATGATCCGGACCTCGTGAGGGCGTCTCAGCGCGCGCGTGGCGAAGACCCTTCCGTGGTGGATCACGTTCTGGACGCTGATGCGCGCCGCCGCGCCGCGTTGCTGGAGTTCGAAACCTCGCGGGCTCAGCAGAAGGCGCTTGGCCGTGATGTAGCGACCGCTCAGGGAGAGGCCAAGCACGCTCTTCTCGCGCAAACCAAAGAACTGGCTGAGCGGGTCAAGGCACTGCAAACCGAAGCCGACGCTGCAGAAGCGAAGGCAAAGGAACTGCTCACCAGCATCGGCAATATTCCTGTGGACGGGGTTCCACCCGGCGGCCCCGATGACTTCGCAGTGCTCAAGCATGTGCGCAAGCCCAGAGACTTCGCCGCCGAGGGTGTGGAGGTCCGCGATCACTTGGCCCTTGGCGAGAGCCTCAAGGCCATCGACATGGAGCGCGGCGCCAAAGTCTCAGGCGCGCGGTTCTTCTTTCTCACAGGGATTGGTGCGCGACTGGAGCTCGCCATTCTCAACGCGGCCATGGCTCGTGCGCTGGAAGCCGGGTTCACTCCCATGATCACTCCCACCTTGGTGCGGCCCGAGGTGATGGCGGGCACTGGCTTCCTTGGCAACCACGCGGACGAGATCTACCGGCTGGAACGCGACGACTTGTATTTGACCGGCACCTCTGAAGTGGCGTTGGCCGGCTATCACGCCGATGAGATTGTGGACCTCACTGGGGGTCCGTTGCGTTATGCAGGGTGGAGCGCTTGCTACCGCCGTGAAGCCGGGTCCGCTGGCCGGGACACTCGCGGCATCATTCGCGTGCACCAGTTCCACAAAGTGGAGATGTTTGTGTACACGCGGCCCGAGGACGCCGCTGAGGAACATGAGCGACTGCTTAACATCGAGGAGTCCGTGCTGGAGGCACTTGAGCTGCCGTATCGGGTCATTGACACGGCTGCGGGAGACCTGGGGTTGAGCGCAGCTCGCAAGTTCGACTGCGAAGCCTGGTTGCCGAGCCAGGAGCGCTGGATGGAAGTGACCTCCACGTCGAATTGCACCACATACCAGGCACGACGCTTGGGTGTGCGCGAGCGCGGTGAGAACGGAACCCAGCCTGTCGCCACACTCAACGGCACCTTGGGTACCACTCGGTGGCTGGTGGCCCTCTTGGAGAATCACCAGCAAGCGGACGGTTCCGTGTACGTCCCTCCCGTGTTGCGGCCCTACCTGGGCGGGCTCGAAGTTCTCGAACCCGTCGCCTGAGTGTCCTGAGAGTGGAGCTGTTCTTCACCAACGCGTCACCTGAGTCACGTACTCTCAACGCATGATCGTTGAGCCGCAGGACCTCAATCCGCCGCTCACTCCTGACCACTGGCGCCTGGTAGGTCTCGACATTGACGGCACCCTGATGCACTGGGGCGGCGAGATTTCTGACGCCGTGGTGCGCGCAGTGGAGCAAGCCCGGATGTGCCGCAACCACGTAGTGCTCGCCACGGGCCGCAACATCATCGCCACCATGCCGATAGCTCAACGCTTAGGCATCCGCCGCGGGTGGGCGGTGTGCTCCAACGGTGCCGTCACCGTGCGCCTCAACCCACAAAGTCCCGGTGGGTACGACGTGGTGGAGAAGGTGACATTCAACCCTCGCGCCGCGTTGGAGTTGGTGCGCGATGAACTTCCCGATGCCTACTTTGCGGTAGAGGATCTGGGTGTGGGCTTCCGAGTCACCCGCGAGTTTCCTATGGGAGAACTCGTAGGCCGCCAGCGCGTGGTGGACAAATTCGAGGACCTCTATCACGACGAAGTCACCCGCGTTGTCATCCGTGCACCCGGGGCAGACGTGACGCATTTTGACCAGATGGTGCACCGCATCGGCCTCAATGATGTGACCTACGCCGTGGGCTACTCGGCCTGGTTGGACCTGACCCCACCGGGTGTGTCCAAAGCCTCAGCGCTGGAAACCCTGCGGCGTCAACTGGGCGTGTATCCAGACCACACGGTGGCGGTGGGGGACGGAAACAACGACCTCGAGATGCTCCAATGGGCGCGAGTTTCTGCAGCCATGGCTAACGCTCCCGATGCCGTGAAGGCCGCCGCCGACATGGTGCTGGGGACGGTGGATCAGGACGGCGTGCTTGAGTTGCTCGAGCCTCTCGCCACCCCCGATCGCCTGGCGATGCTCTAGATCTGAACGCGATGCGCAGTGCGCCAGCATGGGCCTACGCTGGTGCGCATGAACTGGCTCACCAATACCTCGCATCACCGCTGGCTTGAAGCGGAAGCGCACCGCCTGCTCGACTTTGGTGTGGCGAGCAAAGTGCCTGCAGGTGGCTTTGGGTGGCTCGATGAGCAAGGCAACCTTGACCCCTTCAAGGGCGTGGAACTGTGGATCACGTGCCGTATGACGCACTCCTATGCACTCGCGGCCCTGGCGGGACGGCCAGGGGCGACAGCCCTGGTGGATCACGGGTTGGACGCGCTCACTGGCCGTCTTCACGATGACGAACATGGCGGGTGGTTCGCGGCGGTGGGTCCCAAGGGTGTGACCAATCCGGCCAAAGAGGCGTACGGGCATGCTTTTGTGATTCTCGCCGCGGCATCGGCAACCGCGGCGGGAAGGCCCGGCGCGCGCAAACTCCTCGACGAGGCGCTGCACGTGCACACCGAGAAGTTTTGGGACCCCGCCTACGGAATGAGCCGCGAGGCCTTCGCCGGCGATTGGAAGGGTGAAGAGGAGTATCGCGGCATCAACGCGAACATGCACACGGTCGAGGCGTATCTTGCGGCGTCGGACGTCACCTCTGACACCGAATGGCTCAAGCGCGCGCTACGTATCTCCAGCCGTGCCATCAATGTTTTTGCGCGCGAGAACGACTGGCGTCTCCCGGAGCACTTTGACGTGGCATGGACGCCAGACCTCGACTACAACAAGGACACTCCCGCACACCCGTTCCGCCCCTACGGCGCCACGGTGGGTCACCTTTTTGAATGGGCTCGGTTGATCACCCAACTGGGTTCGTCTTTGCAGCAAGCTGGCCTCGCCGCGCCGGACTGGATTGATGAAGGCGCCCGCTCTCTGTATGACTCGGCGGTGCGCGACGGGTGGAGCGCCGACGGCGAGCCCGGCTTTGTGTACACCGTGGATTGGCAAGGGGCACCTGTGGTGAGGGAGCGCATGCACTGGGTGGCGGCCGAGGCAGTGGCCGCCGCCGCTGTGTTGTGGAGGCGCACCAAGCAAGAGCAGTACGCGGTGGACTATCAACGATGGTGGGATTACATCGGCGAGTTTCACGTGGACCCTGTGGGGGGCTCGTGGTGGCATGAGCTCGGCCCGGACAACTCGCCTTCTCGCACGGTATGGCAAGGCAAGGCAGACATCTATCACGCCTTGCAGGCCACCTTCTTTGCCCGCTTGCCCATCTCACCGGCGCTTGCGGCCTCTCTGGCAGCAGGGAATCTTCAGTAGCCGGTCAAGGAACCAGGACTAGTTTTCCTATCACTCCACCCGCCTCCAAGGTGTCGAGCGCTGTTCCCGCTTGTGCGAGGGGAAACGTCCCGGCGATCACGGGTCTTACCTCGTGAGGTACCAATGGCCATACGTCTGTAGCAACTCCTGACACGATCCGCACGCGCTCCTCTAGTGGTCGTGACCTGAGAGTGAGCCCCACGATTCGCGTGCGCTTGGACAGCAAGGCCCCGAGGTCTAGTGGCGCCTTCGTGCCGCCTTGCAGCCCGATGATCGCAAGAGTTCCGCCGATCCTGAGCACCTGCAGGTTGCGCTCGAGATACGAGGCGCCCATCACATCAAGCACGATGTCTGCCCCGCCTGCCGCAACCACGGCATCGGGCCAGCGGGGATCCGTGTAGTCGAAGGCGTGAGTAGCGCCCAAGGTGCGGCACGTCTGGACCCGTTCAGGGGAGCCGGCGGTGGCGAGCACCGTGAGCCCGCGGGCTGCGGCGTACTGCACAGCCAGCGAGCCGATTCCGCCCGCTCCACCGTGCACTAGGAGCGACTGTCCGGGTTGGGCGTCTGCAGCGTCGAGGGCAGACCACACAGTGCACGCAGCTTCCACGAGTCCCGCCGCGTCCACGAGCGGCAGTCCAGCGGGCACTGGAAGCACCAAGCCTTGGTGTACCGCTGCGAATTGCGCGTAACCGCCGCCGGGGAGCAGCGCGCACACCTGTTGTCCAACCCGCCACCGCGTGACGGCATCGCCTACGGCGACGATCTCACCTGAAACCTCGAGCCCCGGCCAGGTCGGTGCGCCTGCAGGCGGGGGGTACAGACCTTTGATTTGAAGGAGATCGGCGCGATTAACGCCCGCAGCAGCCACGGCAATCAACACATCCGTAGCGCCGCACGTGGGCGTGGGAACCTCACTCAACGTCAGCGCGTTGTTGTCACCATCACCAACGAGCGTTGCTGCCTGCATAGACAAATCCACCCTTTCCCGTCATAGGGGGCACGGTATACCGTCTCAATTGGTGAGTTGTGAACAAAGGATTCATGTGAATCGGTCCGGTGCCGATAAGAGGGGGGACGCAGGACGTAGCGAAGCTGCTACGAATTAGCGCCCCACAAGGGCACCGAAGGAGAGCAGAATGCTCCAGAGGCTGAGTATCCGCGGGAAGATCCTCGCGGTAGTTGCCGTGCCTATCGTGGTTCTCATTGGCGCGGCCTTATACCTATCACTCGGTGCTCTCACGGACCTGAACCAGGCCCGCACTACGTCGGCTCTTCTCAACGTTGTTGAACGCGCAAAGACGCTCAATCAGGCGCTTCGCACCGAGGGTGACGCCGCGTCTAACTACATCTCCGCTTGGGCGGATTACGGCGGGCGTCACGCTGAGAGTGTCGAGGCACTTGACCTCACTCTTGCCACGCTTGACGACCTCGCCTCGGCCAACGGCGTGGACGCAGCCATGCGCGATGCAGTGCAACAGGCTTTGCAGGGTGGGCAGGAAATCCAAGGCAGCCCACAAGCCGCCATGTCGTTGGAGGCCGCTCGCCAGGTGTGGCCCACGGGCGTGGATGGCGGCGAGTTTGCCGAGTGGCCGGAAGCCGATCAGGTGGACTTGGTGGTGGCGTCCTACAACGCCATGGAGGCAGCAGTGCGCCAAATCGCGAGCACCGCAGCCGTGAGCCCCGACGCCAACACGGCGTTGACGCAGGTTATCTTCCTGGTGTCGCAAGAAGGTGACCGCGCTCAGGTTTTCCTCACAGAGACTCCGGCGCTCCAAGAGACCTACATTGACGCCCAGCCCGACGTCGACTCCGCGTGGCGATCAATGCAGGAACTCATCCCGACCTTGCCACAAACGGACCAGACCGCTCCAGCTATCGCGGCGTTGCAGGACATTCGGACCCAGTTTGATGAGCTGAACGCTAACCGCGACCGTACGCGCGACCGTTCTTGGCACGACAACTCAGCGCACTTGTATTACTTCACGCTCACCAGTGCGCTCTCCAACGTCGCCAACACGGTGATCCCCGTGGTGAACAACCCGCAGATTGCTTTGTGGCTCTCCGCGTACGCCGCTACTGACGAGTTGCTTGAAGCGATGGCGATTGAGGACAACCGCGTTGACCGGTTCATTCGTGCAGGGCAGTTTGAGCAAGGTGAGCAGGACTCGGCCACCAACATGTTCGCCCAGACCGACTTCACCCGGGCCCAAGCCACAAGGGCCATAGAGTCGCTCAACGCGGGCCTCGAGTTGCCGCCGCTGGGATCCAACTTCGACACCGGTGCTCAAACTGACTACCGCACAGTGCGTAACCGCGTGGGCAACGCCGAATTCGCCGTGGCCGCCGCCCAGAACTGGACCGGCCAGGTTGAACTCGAGTTGGTGCTGATACGACCGCTGCACGATCAAACACTCGCCGAAGTACGCGACCGCGCAGCCACTCTCGAGCAAGCCACCTTGCTGAGGACGGTCTTGACGGCTATCGCGGCCTTCGTCATCGTGGCGCTGTCGCTCATTATCGCTCTCGGTATTGCCCGCCGCATCATCGGCCCTCTCCGCCGCTTGACCACTACTGCTACAGCTGTGCGTCAAGAGCTTCCCCGCCTCGTGGAACGCGTGGCGTTGCCAGGCGAGCGGGTGGACGTCGCCGAAGTGCAGATTCCGGTGGAATCAAGCGATGAGGTGGGCCGCTTGGCAGAGGCCTTCAACTCGGTTAACGCGGCCACTCTGGCAATTGCGAGTGAGCAGGCAGCACTCCGTGGATCCATCTCTGAGATGTTCGTTAACGTGGCGCGCCGCGACCAAGTGCTCCTCAACCGTCAGTTGTCCTC
>JAEYYZ010000131.1 GCA_023428185.1 Actinomycetes bacterium | reverse complement strand
ACCGCAGATGTCGAGGGCTTTGACGCCGCGGCCAAGGCCGCCATTCTTGCGTCCCTCGCGTTCCACCAGCGCGTCTCGCTCGACGACGTCTACCGCGAAGGCATCTCCGCGATTACTGCCGACGATGTGATCGCCGCGCGCGAGAACCGCCAGGTCATCAAGTTGCTGGCTATTGCAGACAAGACAGACGAGGGCGTCGCGGTGCGCGTCCACCCCGCGTTGGTTCCGGTGGCGCACCCGTTGGCGGGCGTCCATGGGGCCTTCAACGCCGTCTTTGTTGAGGCGGAGGCTGCTGGGGGATTGATGTTCTATGGCCAGGGTGCAGGGGGCCTGCCCACAGCGTCGGCCGTATTGGGTGACATTGTTTCCGTTGCGAGGCATCGTGCCGGAGGAGGCAAGGGCCCGCGCGAATCCAACTACGCGGCTAACGCCATGCTCCCCATGGATGCGGCCATTACGCGCTACGCCGTGCGGCTCAGCGTGCCCGACCAGCCGGGAGTGCTGGCGCGCGTGGCTGACATCTTTGCCAAGCACAACGTGAGCATCGAGAGCGTGCGCCAAATGGCGGGGCGCGGCACTGCTGGGCTCATCATTTCCACGCACCGTGCAAGCGAGCGCGACCAAGCCGCAACCGTCGCGGACTTGCGCGCCGCAGATTGCGTCAACGAGGTCATGTCAGTGTTGAGGATCGAGGGCGACTGATGGCGAGCGTGTGGCGGGGCATCATCCACGAGTACATGGACCGCATGCCTTTTGACGCGGGCGACAGGGTAGTGACGCTAGGTGAGGGTGGCACGCCACTCATCCCAGTGCCTTCCATTTCCAAGGAGGTGGGCGCCGAGGTGTACGTCAAGTACGAGGGCATGAACCCCACCGGCTCATTCAAGGACCGCGGCATGACGTCCGCCATCACCCAAGTGGTGAAAGACGGAGACCACACCGTGGTGTGCGCGTCTACGGGAAACACCTCTGCCTCGGCTGCCGCGTATGCCGCTCACGCTGGACTGCGATGTGTGGTGATGATCCCGCAAGGCAAGATCGCCGCGGGCAAGATGGCGCAAGCGATAGTCCACGGCGCTGACCTGGTGCAAGTGGACGGCAACTTTGACGAGTGCCTTGACATTGTGCGCGAGCTCAGCCAGAACTACCCGATCGCCCTGGTTAACTCCGTGAATCCGTACCGCTTGCAAGGCCAAAAGACGGCCGCGTTTGAGATCGTGGACCAGTTGGGCGATGCGCCTGACATTCACATGCTTCCCGTGGGCAATGCAGGCAACATCTCCGCGTATTGGATGGGCTTCAAGGAGTACGCCGACGCCGGAGTTGCCTCGCGTCGCCCACGCATCTGGGGCGTCCAAGCTGCCGGGGCGGCGCCCTTTGTGGAGGGCCACCCCATCAAGGACCCCGAGACGGTAGCGACCGCGATCCGCATTGGCAACCCCGCGTCATGGGACCTAGCTGTTGCTGCGCGCGACGAATCAGGGGGGTGGATCCGCGCCGTCACGGACGCCCAGATTCTCAGTGCCCAAGCCCGGCTTGCAGCCGAGGCCGGAGTGTTTGTGGAACCGGCATCGGCCGCGCCTATTGCTGGCTTGCTTGCAGCCGCTGCGCTGGGCGAGGTGCCTCAGGGCGCCGTGATCACGTGCACCGTGACCGGCAACGGCCTCAAAGACACGGCCACCGCGTTGGGCGACCGCACGGTGGAACCCACGGTGATCCCGGTGGACGTTGACGCTGCCGCCAAGGCACTGGGGCTGTAGCCATGCGCATCACCACCGACCACGTGCGCGTCAAGGTGCCCGCCACCGCAGGCAACCTTGGCCCCGGTTTTGACGCACTGGGCATGGCGCTAGGTGTGTGGGACGAGGTTGAGGTGCGCGCGGTGGCGTCGAGTGGCGTCACGATCGACATCGAGGGGGAAGGCGCTGATACCCTCCCGCGGGACGAGTCTCACCTTATGGTGCAGGCGATTCATGCAGGGCTTGAGCACGTGGGCGCCTCGCACGTGGGGCTGGAGATTCGCGCCACTAACCGCATTCCTCACGGGCGTGGGCTGGGATCTTCGGCTGCGGCCGTGGTGGCCGGACTCTCCGCGGTGCGCGCCATGATCGCGGACCCCAACGCACTGGACCACACTGCAACCCTGCGCCTCGCTACAGCGTTTGAAGGACACCCTGACAACGCGGCTCCCGCGATATGGGGCGGCGCCACCGTGGCCTGGCAAGACGGGGAAGGCGCGCACGCCTCGGCGCTTGCCGTGGACCCCAAGCTGGAAACCGTTGTGCTCATTCCCGGGTCAACATTGCCCACCAAAGAAGCTCGAGCAGTATTGCCCCCCCAAGTGCCTCATACTCACGCCGCATTCAATGTGGGGCGCGCGGCGCTGTTGGTTCACGCCCTTGACGGGCACTTTGATCTGTTGCTTCCAGCCACCGAGGACAAACTGCATCAGTCGTACCGGGCGGGCGTGATGCCGCCGGCGGTGGCGATGCTTCAACACTTGCGCGGCCATGGGCTCGCGGCGGTGGTCTCAGGAGCAGGTCCGTCTGTACTGGTGTTGGGCCGCGACTTGGCGACCTTGGCTGCTAGCGACTTGGAAGGCATCGGCGGGGAAAAGTGGACTGCAATCCACACGGTAGGCCGCGTGTCGGGGGCCGTCGCGGAGCCTGTCTAGCGCGGGCGGTGGGAATGCCCGCTCGCCGTGCTCGCACCTACTCCACGCGTTGCGCCGCAACCCGCCCGTACCCCGCGCCCACGCCGCACCCACCCCGGCATCACCCACCCTCACCCCGGCATCGTGCGTGTAGTTGTGACCCATTTGTTCGAGGTTGATGCACCCTGCGTGTAGTTCTAGGCCACTCGACGCGAGACACCCTCACGTTGTGCAATCACAGCACGCACAGTTGCCCGCACCCACTCGGGTCGATTCACAATGTCTTGATAGGTGAACCTCAACGTCAGGATGCCCACGCTCGCGAGTACCGCATCCCGCGTGACATCCTTCTGCCGCCGCACGGAGCGCCCGTGCACCACCTCGCCATCGAGTTCGATCGCCGTCAAGGTCCTCGGGTCAAACATGTCGAGGCGGTATTGCCGGCCGCCTATTCGCACGCGTTGCTGCCTGAGGAAATGTGAGAACTCGCTCGTGTTGACGACCGTGCGGAGGCCGATCGTCTCAAGGTGACTCTCGCAACCAGCAGCGCACGCGTTCAGCACACTGACAAGTGCTCGCCGACCACGCACGCGCGGCAGCTGGGCGAGGACACCGTGAACTTGGTCCACTGTGACTTCACCCTCGCGTACCGCGCGATAGACGATGTCGCGAGCCACATCGAGTGGCAGGTCGCCGAAGCCCCGCACAATGGCCCACGCAGGCAATTCCACTGGGCAATCGAACCATTGCCCGCTGGGAGCGGGCGTTGAGGTTCTTGAAATTTTGAGCCACGATGGCGCCTCGCGCTTGCGCCCAAACGGGACCCGCACACGGACAATAGCTGGGGGTTCGTCGAGCAGGCCCCACGCATGGAGCGCCACGGCGCCTGTGACTACAGCTTCGGGACCGCACCATGCCGCGGCGGCATGGGCCCGCGTGATGACGGAGTCGCGGTAGAGAGTGGCCGTGAACACGCCGGGGAGGATCGCGGTGACCGCACCGCCGCGGATTGCTGATCGGAGTGCCGCGAGTGACCACCTCTCCACGATCTGCGCTCGGGTACGCGCGCCGGGGTTGCGGAGCAGAAAGCCGGTCAGTTCAACGGCCTGAGGGTTTCGCATTGGCCCATGCAACCGCCTCGCGACGCGCTCTTGCCGGGTGGGGTTGAACCTTGTGGACGGCGAGTGGGCCAGATTTACATGTGGGCGACAAGGTCCCGCGAATTATGGGTCAGATCAACACGCAGGAGGTATCCCTTGGATTCGGTGGGCAGCGTCAAGGGCGCTAGCGTGGCAGGTGTGAGGATTCGCCCTGCCACGGAAGCAGACCACGCCCAGATCGCGCGCATCTGCCGTCTCACAGGGGCAACCGGGCAGGATGCCACCGGCGCATTCAGCAATGACTTAACGCTCGCCGATGTCTACGCCACCCCGTACCTGCACGGCCCCAGTGGCTTCGCGCTGGTATGGGATGTGGCGGGCGAAGCGCGAGGCTACGTAGTGGGCGCGAGCGATACGCG
>JAEYYZ010000067.1 GCA_023428185.1 Actinomycetes bacterium | reverse complement strand
CCCGCGGCGACATCGGCGAGGTGGTGGCGATCCAGGCCGATCACGGCCAGTCGCTGGAGCACGTGGAGCGTATGTACCGCGCGGATCTCGCGGGCGGCGCGTTGCTGGACTTGGGCGTGTACCCGCTCTCGTTCGCGCACGACATCCTCGGGGTGCCGGGCGCCGTCACCGCGGTGGGGCAACTCACGGACACTGGCGTGGACCGCCAAGTGGGGATGGTCTTCGACTACGGCAGCGCTCAAGCCACCTTGCACACCACCATGGGTTCGGTGACCGCAAACACTGCTGTGGTCTCTGGCACGGAAGGCCGCATCGAGATTGAGTCGGTGTTCTACACGCCCACCACCATGCGTGTGATTCGCCAAGATGGCACCAGTTGGGAGTTCGACGGCCGCGTGCCCAACGGATTCCAGTACCAAGCTGCAGAAGTGGCCCGTCGCGTTGCGGCAGGCGAGAAGGAAAGCCCGCTTCACACGTGGGAAGCCACCTTGGAGATCTCGCGCCTCATGGACGAGGTGCGGGCGCAGATCGGCTTGGTCTACCCCAACGAGAAGTAGCCGGAACTCTCCAGCGCCGCAATCACACGCTCAGCGATCTCGGCGTGCCCGGCGATGTTGGGGTGCAGGCCGTCAGGCCCCAACAGGTCCGGGTTCTCCGCCAACGGTTGGCCGATGTCCAGGTAGGTCACGCCCAGTTCACCGGCCGATGCTTCTAGCGCCTGGTTGATAGCAGTCAGGGTTGCCGGGTTGGGAGCCTCGAAGGTGATGCCACTGATGACCACAACCCGGGCATCGGGAAAGGCCGCCACCACTGCTTCCAATGTGTCCGTAGCTGCCAGCGCTCCTTCGCTGGGCGGTGAGCCCACGTCGTTGACGCCACCCATGAGCAGCACCACATCCGGTTTCGTGAAAGTCACGCTCGGGATGCGCTCGGCAAAGGTGTTGTTGCACAGCAAGCCGCGCCGCACGTAGCCAGATCCGCTGCAGCCAGCGTTGACTTCCTTCCAGCCCAATTCTGCGGAGACCACGCTGGTCCAGCGTGCCCGCAAGTCCTCACCGGTCAAGCCTGTGCCCTCCGTGTAGGAGTCACCAATGAACAGGGCAACAGGTGCTGCGGCAGGTGCGGCAGGTGCTGCGGCAGGTTCCGGAGCCTCCCCGCCACAGCCACCAATGGCGAGCGCGACGAGCAACACGGCCACTCGAGCCAACGTGTTGCGCACCGTCATGCTTCCAGTGTGCGGCACACCGTCCGCCCCAAGCGTCGGCCCAAGCCGGTAAGTTGAGCGCATGGTTCCCGGCGGCTTCTTTGTGGTGTTTGAGGGCGGCGACGGCGTGGGCAAGTCCACTCAGATCGACCTCCTCGCCGTGTGGCTCAGGTCTGCTGTGGGCGGCGCGCACCAGGTGCTCACCACGCGCGAGCCCGGCGGCACGCCCCTGGGACAGGAACTCCGTCAAGCCGTGATGCACGGTGACCACGTGGACCCCAAGGCGGAGGCATTGCTGTACGCAGCCGACCGCGCCCATCACATTGCCACGCTGGTGCGGCCGGCGCTGGAGCGCGGCGACGTGGTGCTCCAAGACCGCTACATCGATTCCTCGATCGCATATCAAGGCGGCGCGCGCGGCTTGGGCAGCGAAGTGGAGCGGATTAGTCGCTGGGCCACTGACGGGCTGCTACCCCACCTCACGGTGCTTCTCGACATGGAGCCATCCCCCAAGCGCATCACGCGTGAATTGGACCGCGTGGAACGCGAGACATCGGCGAACGCCACGTCCCTGCGCCGCGCATATTTGGACCTCGCCGCTCGGGATCCCCAGCGCTACGCGGTGATCCAGGCGGACCAAACCATCGAGGCCGTACACAGGGAAGTCCGAGACGCCGTCGCACAAGCCATGGCGGCCTCATGAGCGTGTGGGCCGAGATCGTTGGCCAACAACAGCAAGTGGAACCTTTGGTCGCGGCAGCCGCTGACCCAGCGTCCATGACTCATGCATGGCTCCTCACGGGGCCACCCGGGTCCGGCCGGTCAAGCGCAGCGCGCGCCTTTGCCGCGGCCTTGTTGTGTGACACCCAAGGTTGTGGCACCTGTCACGCGTGCGTCACGGCCCTTGCGGGCACGCACGCCGATGTCACGGTGGTGGCCACCGAGAAGGTCACCATCAGCATCGATGAGGTGCGGGATTTGGTGGGTTTGTCGCAACGCTCACCCAGTTCCGGCAAGTGGCGCATCATCATCATCGAAGATGCAGACCGCATGACCGAGCGCACCTCAAACGTGCTGCTCAAGGCCATTGAAGAGCCGCCTCCGCGCACCGCATGGGTGCTGTGTGCGCCCTCCGCCCAGGATGTTGCTGTCACCATTCGATCTCGCACCAGGACTATTTCTTTGCGAGTGCCCCCTGCGGACGTAGTGGCGGACTTGCTGGTGAGCCGCGACGGTATTCAACCCTCGGTGGCGCTGGAGGCGGCCTATGCGGCCCAAAGCCACATTGGCGTGGCACGGCGGCTCGCGCGGGACCCCAAGGCCCGCGCCCGCCGCGACCAAGTGCTCGCGCTCGCCACCGAGGTGCGAGGCGTGGGAGACGCAATCCTCGCAGCTGCGGACTTGGTGGCCGTGGCCGAGGAGGACGCCGACGCCGCCACCACTGAGCGCGACGCCGCAGAACGGACGGAGCTGCTGCGCACGCTCGGCGCCGATGACTCAGGCCGGTTGCCTCCCGCCTTGCGGGCTCAGGTGCGCCAATTGGAAGAGGATCAGAAACGCCGCGCGACGCGCGCGAAACGGGACGTGCTGGACCGCGCGATCCTCGACCTCATGTCCCTCTACCGGGACGTCGCGGCCGTGCAACTCGGGGCGTACCCTGGCATCGGCTTGGTGAATATGGCCCACGAGCGACACGTTCAAGACCTCGCATCACGTACCTCAGTGGCACATGCCATGCACTGTCTGGACGCCTTGGCTCTTGCGCGCGAGCGGCTGGCGGCAAACGTGCAGCCGTTGCTTGCGCTCGAGGCGATGATCTTGGCGCTCCGGCCGCGCCAGTAGCGCTGCCGCTACTCTCTCCCCATGAGGAATTCCAAGGCGTGGGTGGGTGCCGCCAGCACGGTTGCCGTAGCGGTATTGGTGACGGGGTGCTCGATTTTGCCGTGGA
>JAEYYZ010000036.1 GCA_023428185.1 Actinomycetes bacterium | reverse complement strand
CAGCAGTCCATCATGGGCGTGGTGGGGGTGGGCCGCACAGCGGGCGACATCGCCGCTGCCGAGATTGAGGGCTACGGATTCACCGAGAAGCTAGCTGACATGCTCATGCTCCTTGGCGCTCTCAACTTGGCGCTTTTCATGTTCAACATGATTCCGTTGGTGCCGTTGGACGGCGGGCACATCGCCTCAGCGTTGTGGCAGGGCATCAAGAACGGCTGGGCGCGCCTTCGCGGCGCGGCTCGACCTCGCCCCGTTGACGTGGCGCGCATGATGCCGGTCGCGTATGGAGTGTTCGGCTTGCTGATTCTGATGACCGTGGTGTTGGTCTACGCGGATATCGTGGCGCCGGTTCAGATCACCTAGCCTCGCAGCCGCGCCGCTCGCCCTACTACGGCGCCATCACGCCGCCACCCGCATTCGCGCCGCACCCCCAAGCCTCGGCACGCGCGCCGGGTCCACCGACGCCGGCGGCGTGACCCACACCTCACGCGCGGTCGCTTCAATGTCCCATCCGTCGCGATGCACGCGATGGTGACAGCCCGTGCAAAGCAATACCCCGTTTGATAGATCTGTGGGCCCTGTATCTCGGTCCCACCAGCGGATATGGTGCGCCTCCGTGTAACTGGGCGGCGCGTGACACATCGCGCACCCGCCGTCGCGTTCAACCAGGGCCAATCGTTGCGCTCGCGTAAAGAGTCGGCGTGCGCGCCCAAAGTCGAGCACCTCGGACTCCGCCCCCAACACGGCAGGAATCACTTCCGCATCCACGGCCATCCGCCGCAGCGCGCCCACACTCATGGGCGCCGAGACGTCGTCACAACTCCCAAGCTCGCCGATCCCGGCGCCAACGCCCGCACGCAGTTGCTCCAGCGTCATGCGCACCACCACAGTGGTGGACACGCCCGACGTGGGTTCGTTGCATACCAAGCCATGCCGCGCCAACGAAACCAGAGCGTCGGCGCGGATCTGTCCCACCATTCGCTTGTCATCGGCGAGCGGGTCGCCATCGCGGCGCCGCCGCATCGCATCTTTGACTTGCGCGTCCAGCCACGCCACAACCGGCGCGGCGGACGGCGGGTCCAGACGCGCGGTGATGACCACCATGCCCTCGGAGTCGTCGCTGACGGTGACGCAGCGCGCCGCCACCTGACGGTCTTCACGATCCGCCCACGCCTGAGGGTCTGAGGACGCCAGCGCGAACGCGCACGCTCGCTTGAGGTCCTCGAGACTTGAACCCCGCGCGCGCTCCAACAACCCCGACTCGAACCGCGACGCCCGCTCACCAAGTGCAGTCAGAGTCTTGTTCAATAACGACGCCTTCTCCGCACCAATTTCTCCCGCGGCGAGCGCAGTAGCGGTGGGCGAGGCACCCGCGCCCCCTCCCGCGACCAGCGCCGCGCCGGCTTCCATCAACCGCATCGCGTCACCGATAGATCCGCCCGCGGCGGCAGCAATCAACCGCCCCGGCGACGCGAAACCTTGTGAACGCGCAAGACCCCCGGCCCCAGCGTCGGCGTTAGAACGGCGCCCCACTTCAAACGCCAATCCGGCCAACACCGCCTCCGCCGCGCGCCGCAACCGGGCCGCGGCCTCTTGCGCTGCGAGCAGCTCCGCGGCCGACAACGCGCAGGCGTCAGCGCCCTCGAACGGCCGCAAGCCGTCGAGGGCATTCGCCACCGCGGAAGTCGAGATCGACATGGGTCCATCCCATCACCCACCCCTGACATGGGGCCCACCTTGCGCAAAAAAAGAGGACGACGCCCGATGCCACCGGCCTGGGCACGACGAGTGGGGCGGCGGCGGCCGTGGGCCTACGACTGGGCCAACCGAGTCCTGTCGGACACGGACGCTAAGGGCAATACCCACACGTACGTTTACGACGCCGTGGGTAACCAGGTGCAGGCGTCGCTGTCGGACGGGCGTGTGCTGACACGTGGCTTTGATGGGCGCGGTTTGCCGGTCACTCAGACCGATGCCGACGGCACCACCGGGTTTGCGTATGACGCTGACGGGAACCTCATTGACGTGTCGCGCCCTACAGGTGTGGTGACCTCTACCGAGTTTGACTTGGTGGGCAGGGCAACCACCATCACTCACACGGGTGGCATACCTGAGGGCTATGTGGGTGGGGACTGCTGAACGTTTTGGTGTCAGGTTGGTTTAGGCCGCGAGGGCGACCTGTGTTGTCATGATGGTCTCGAATTCGATGGGCGTCAATCGGCCTAGCCGTTGTTGTCGGCGTCGCCGGTGGTAGGTGCGCTCTATCCAGGTGATGATCGCTATGCGGAGGTCTTCGCGGGTGTCCCACATGTGGCGGTCCTCGACGTCACCGATCTCGAGGCGTGGGAGTCGTGGGACATCTATGTCGACGATGCCTTGTTCGTGGACCCGCACGTCGAAAAGTCGGTTGGCTTGTTCGATCTTTCGGCGAGGCGCATCGAGATCGTGGTGTTCACGACAACTCAACCCTTTAAGTTTTCAGAGCCTTTCGACGTCACGGAGACCGATTTGGTTCGCAAGCACGAGTTTGATGAGGGTCCCCCTTCGGTGTTGGTCATGCCGGCCGAGAGTTGTCCGTCGCCTGACGATCTGCCTAACTGAGCACACCGAGCGCCGCTCGGCGCGGAGCTGACCCCGGCGTCGGCCGTTGTCTCTTGTTGTTCGCTTAGCGAGGGTCAATGTGACCCGTTAAGCGGAGACTGACTCCTCGACCGGCGCGGGGGTGGGCTCCACGGTGCGTGAGCCCTTGATGCGGAGCACTACCAGCGGGGTGCCTACTGTCAACACCAGAGTCACCACCCACCACAGGTCCATCACCCGGTCGGCTGCGTCGGTAAGGCCCAGGGAGTCCACGAACCCCACCAAACCCCAGGCGGCCAGCCCGCTTGCGGCGGTGATGAGCACGGGTACCGCTACACGATTCACCAAACCTTTGCCTGCGTGCCAGCCCAAGGCCAGCACTGCTGCGTAGGCGAGGCCGATCAGCACGGGTCCACCAATGAACACTGCGAAAGGCCAGTGTGGCGGTGACAGCATGCCTTTCTCGACGGCCCAGATCGCTGCCTCTTGAGTCGCTGGCCTCAGGGCGTTGGTTTCCTGAGAACTCCACGCAGCCAGAATTACGCCTAGAACAACCACTGAGGCACCAAAGGCGATGCCTCGCCTCCAGCGGGCGTTGTGCTTGCGGTCGGAACCAGCCAGCACACTGGTAGCCCCGAGCACGAGCGACGCGAAGACGGATCCCACCACCAACGTGATCAGCCATACCAGGCGTATGTCAGCCGTGTCGTAAGGAGAGTCGTCTGGCATCGGGGCGGGGGTCAAGGTGCCACCGGGTGGGAACCCGTCAATCGTGTATCGGACCCACGAACCGGACCCATCCTCAGCGCCGTGGTCACCGAGATACTTGACGAGCAGCCCTGATTCTTCGCCAGAAGCGACTACCACCAGCTCGCCGCCCCACGTTCCTACGACGACATTTTGCACGGTGGAACCCCCCCATCCGTGCCAGCCGTAGATCTCAGTGATCATCCGTGTGTACTCGCGCCGCGTCATAGAGAGGTCCGGCTCCCAAGTCTCGCCACCGTCGTCAGTGCGCTCCACACGCCAGCGGTACTCGGGGGATGCACGGAAGCACACATCGGGCGCGTCTGGCAGGCACGCCGATTCCTTCTCTCTTACCAGCCGCTGCTCATCGAGCAGGCGATCGCTTTCGGGAACCGGGGTGACACTGAGATCCGCGTCAAGGCGCAACCACTCGTCAGCGTAGGTGCGCGTTTCGTTGCTATACACATCGGCGTAGATGGCGCCGTCGATGACGGTGACCAGCCCAACACTGGGGATTTCTCCACGCGAGGGCGGCGCCCCCACGGGCTCTTCCTTCGCGTGGGCAGGGGTGCCAGCGACGGCTAGCACTAAGCCCAGCGTCAAGACGATGCGCGTGGCTCGCCAGAGCTTCAATGTGAACAGGTTGCCGGTGCGTGTCTGTGATGCCCCCATGAGGACAACCTAGCAGGGACGTCAGAGACGAATGATGTCTTTCACCGCGCAGATCAGGTGGTGCGTGTTCACGATCATGGCGCACATCAAGCGATACTAGATGCGTGACTTCCATCGGACTCGGCATGCCCGCACTCCCGCCCCCGGTGCTCGCGCCCCGCCGCCCCACGCGCAAGATCAAGGTCGGCAGCATCTACGTGGGCGGCGACGCGCCAGTGAGCGTCCAGTCAATGACCACCACCAAGACTGAGGACATCAACTCCACTCTCCAGCAGATCGCCGAGCTCACCGCCGCAGGTTGCGACATCGTGCGCGTCGCGTGCCCCACTCAGGATGACGCCGACGCCCTGCCCGCCATCGCGCGCAAGTCCAATATTCCTGTCATTGCCGACATTCACTTCCAGCCCAAGTACGTGTTCGCCGCGATCGAGGCCGGTTGCGCCGCGGTTCGCGTGAACCCCGGCAACATCAAGAAGTTCGACGACCAAGTCAAAGAAATCGCGGCCGCAGCCAAAGACCACGGCACGTCGATCCGCATCGGCGTCAACGCAGGTTCGCTGGACCCGCGCCTGCTCGCCAAGTACGGCAAGGCCACCCCGGAAGCCCTGGTCGAATCCGCCGTGTGGGAGGCCAGCCTCTTTGAAGAGCACGGCTTCCATGACTTCAAGATCTCGGTCAAGCACAACGACCCCGTCATCATGGTCCGCGCCTACGAACTCCTGAGTGAAGCCGGCGACTGGCCGCTGCACCTGGGCGTCACCGAGGCCGGCCCTGCGTTCCAGGGCACCATCAAGTCCGCCACCGCGTTTGGCGCCTTGCTCAGCAA
>JAEYYZ010000031.1 GCA_023428185.1 Actinomycetes bacterium | reverse complement strand
TTCTGGTGGACCGGCATCGGCGTGTTTGTGGCGTGGAATGCCATCACGGTGGTGGGTGCGCTCGCGGGGCAGCAAATTGGAGACCCTGCGGACTGGGGTCTCGACGCTGCGGCTGCCGCAGCGTTCTTGGCGCTCGTGTGGCCGAGGCTCGCGTCGCGTCGTGCGCAGGTGGTGGCAGGAGTTGCCGCGATAGTGGCGCTCGCCCTCACTCCCCTCACCCCGGCTGGGGTGCCCATCTTGTGCGCGGCAGTGGTGGGCATCGTCGCTGGATGGCGGGCTCCCGGTTCCAAGGATGAGGTGCCCGAATGAGCGCCTACGTGTGGATGTGGGTCGCGATTGTGGCGGCGGGCCTGCTGGCGTGGATCACCAAGCTCGCGGGACACGTGGTGCCGGAGCGCGTGGTGGAGAACCCGCGCATTCACCGCATAGCCGCGTACATCACGGTGGCGTTGCTTGCGGCGTTGGCCGCGGTCCAGACCTTCACCACGGGCAGTTCGCTAGTGCTTGACGCGCGCGTGGCCGCCATGGCGGTGGCCGTGGTGGCCCTGGTGTTGCGTGCGCCGTTCATTGTGGTGGTCGCGCTGGCGGCGGTGACGGCAGCCGGGTTGCGGCTCCTGGGCTGGGGGTAACGTGGTGAGGGCCACGTCAGTTAGGGCCACGTCAACTAGTACCAAAGCCCGGTGCACGCCCGCGCGTCGAACCCTTAGGCTCGGGGCATGACCTCCACGCCCCAAGCCGACGTTGCCGTACGCCCCGCACGCCCTGGCGACGAGGCGCACATTGCCCGCATCCAGGTCAACGCGTGGGTTGCGGCGCTGGGTGAGCGACTGGGCCCGCGCAGGCACACCGCGTTTGATCAAGAGGCCATTGAGGCGGGGTGGCACGCGGCCATCACGCAACCACCCACGCCTGGGCATCAAGTGTTTGTCGCCACTCAGGACGGGGTGATCGTGGGGTTCGCGGCCGCCGCTCCCCCGAGCGACTTGATTGCGCTGGAGGTTGCGCCGGACCGCCGCAGGCGTGGCCACGGCTCGAGGTTGCTCGCGGCGTGCGTGGATCACTTACGTGAACGGGGCGGCGAGACCATGCGCGTGTGGGCGCTTGAAAAGGACGTGGTGCGTGCGCAGTACTTGCGCGAGGCCGGGTTCGCGGAGGCCGGTATGCGCCGAGAACTGGACGGCCCCGGCATCGTCATCCCTGAGGTCTTGTGGCACACGTCGCTGCTACCCGACGAGGCCTAGCGCTCCTCGTGAAAACGTTCCGCGCGGTACAAGTCTGCCGCGTGACGCAAGGCCCGCCGCGCTTGACGCCGGTCCCCGCCCGCCTCATAGGCGAACGCCACGTTGAACCACGCGGCCCAGTCGTCGGGGCGGGCGTCCACGTCTTGCTTGGCGTCGGCGAACACCCGGAGCGCCGCTTCTTCACTGATACGGCCCGACGGCCGGGCTTCCTCATCGAACACGGGCAAGCGGTCTTGGGCTTCCAGGGTGTCGGCCATGCGCTGCACAGTGCTACCGAGTTGCCACTCTTTAATGACCCACCACACGCCTAGAGCGGGGAGCACCAACAGTGCGATGCCGAGCGCCACTGCCACCGGATCGCCGGTGCGAATGAACACCACCGCGCGGCTCGCCACCAGCGCGAAGTAGAGCCCCAAGATGGCGCACATGGCCACGGCGGCCATGAAGCCTTTGCGTCGTAGCAGCCCCATAGCCGGTCGCCTGCGCCTACAAGTCCAGGAAGTGCTCGAGCCCCACGGTAAGCCCGGGCCGGTTCAGCACCTCGCGCACGCCCAACAGCACGCCGGGCATGAAGCTCACGCGGTCAAAGCTGTCGTGGCGAATGCTGAATTGCTCGCCCGCATTGCCAAAAAGCACTTCCTCATGGGCGGTGAGCCCACGCAACCGCACCGCGTGCACCCGCACGCCGTCTACGAGTGCCCCCCGCGCCCCGTCGGGGTCCTGGGTTGTGGCATCGGGAGAAGGGCCGATGCCAGCGGCAGCCCGCGCGGCGGCGATACCTGCCGCGGTGTGCACGGCGGTACCGGAGGGGGCGTCCACCTTGTCGGGGTGGTGCAACTCGATGATTTCCACCGACTCGAAGTACCGGGCGGCGGCAGCGCTGAATCGCATTGCCAGCACCGCGCCCAACGCAAAGTTGGGGGCGATCAGCACACCCAAGTCGGGGCGTTCGCGCAAGTGCTCCTCCACGCGAGCCAAGGCATCGGCCGTCCAACCGGACGTGCCCACCACAGCGTTGATGCCGGCATCGATGAGGGCGTGGACGTTTGCCTCGGTGGCGGAGGGCACTGTGAAGTCCACGGCCACGTGGGCACGGGCGCGCGCGGCCACCGCGATGTTGTCGTCCATGTCCAGGGCGGCAACGAGCGCCATGTCCTCGGCGGCTTCCACGGCGCGCACCACGGTGGCACCCATGCGCCCGGAGGCGCCCAATACGGCCACGTTGATCATGCTGAGAGCCTACCGGCGAGCGCGCTCACCGCGGCGAGGCTCACGCGGCCGGACCAACCCGCACTTCCACGCGAGCGCGCGAGGCGAGTTCGGCGGCAATGCCCACCACTTCGTCGGCGGTGACGGCGCGTACTTGGTCCAGGACTTCGCCGATGCTCCACAAGTCCCCGTACACAAGCTCGGCTTTGCCGAGGCGAGACATACGCGAGTAGGAGTCCTCGAGGCGCAGCACTGAGGAGCCCGCGATCTGACCCTTGGCACGCTCCAGCTCGCTTTCAGTGACGCCCTCGGCCATGCGCTCAAACTCGGCCACCATGAGCCGGGCCACCTCGTCCACCTTGGACGCCGTAGCGCCCGCGTACATGCCAAAGACGCCCGTCTCGGCACTGGGTGCGCCAAACGAGTACACCGTGTATGCGAGGCCGCGCTTTTCGCGGATCTCCTGGAATAGCCGCGAGGACATACCGCCGCCCAGGATCGCGGAGAACACTCCAAGCGCGGTGCGCCGGTCATCGGTGGCCTTGAGTCCTTCGCAACCGATGACTACATGTGCTTGTTCGATGTCGCGCGCAATGACGACGCTGGGGGTGCGTGTGGCGACCACCTCACCTGTGGTGTCGCGCCTGGCGAGTGGTGCCTGCTGGGTGGTGACGTCCCAGCCTCCCTTGGCCAGAGCGTCGGCGACCAATGCACACACGATGTCGTGGTCCACTCCCCCGGCGGCCGTCACGATGAGCCCCTGCGGCACGTAGTGCTCGGCGTAGTGGGCGAGCATGGAATCGCGAGTGACGGCCTTGATGATGTCCGGAGTGCCGCCGATGGGCCGGCCCAGCGGGTGCCCGCCGAGCACTGCCTCGGTGAACTTTTCGTGCGCGACGTCGCTGGGGTCGTCGTCGTTCATGGCGAGCTCTTCGAGGATCACGCCTCGCTCGGTGTCAAA
>JAEYYZ010000027.1 GCA_023428185.1 Actinomycetes bacterium | reverse complement strand
CTCGCTGAGCGCGCTTGACGTGTTCCAACGTGGACTGCAGTTTGGCTTTCGCCTCCGCGTCCACCATTTCTGCGATGCTCTCTAGTTGCATGGCGGTGGCAAAGAGCTCTTGGGAGACAAAGTCATGGAGATCATCTGCAATGCGTTCGCGCTCGGCGAGCATGGACTCCACATTGCGCACGTGGGCGAGTTCGGCAAACTGCAGGGCCACGGCGGCTTGATCAGAGAACCGCTGAGCGGTCTCGAGGTCATGTTCGTCAAAGAGCGGGGAGCCAGGGTTGCGCCACAACATCAAGAGTCCGATAGTGCGTGCGCCTGCGCGTAACGGGGCATACAGGGTGGGACCAAAACTGCGCACAGGTTCCACAATGGACGGTCCCGGCGGCGCCGGTGCCACGGTGCCATGCCCAGTGCGGATCACCTTGAGTGCAAACCCGTCTTCTGGGAGCACCAGCCCCAAGAGTTCCTCGGCCTTCTCGCCGTCGGTGAACTCCATGACCCATTCGTCGTCCACTCCGGGTAACACCAAGGCGGCCGACGCTGCCTGACCCAGGTGCCGAGCCTTCGCCACGATCTTGGCAAAGGAGGTCTCATCGCCTGGTGTGGCGAGCAAGCCGGTGGTGATTTCCTGAGACGCGGCCAACCATTGCTCGCGGCCCAATGCGGCCTCGTACAACTGCGCGTTCTCGATCGCCACGGAGGCGGCTACGGCCAGCGCGCGCACCACGGCCTGGTCCTCCAGAGTGAAACCGCCCTCCTTGGAGGAGATGTAGAGATAACCGAAGAGTTCGTTGCGGGAGCGCAATGCGGATCCAAGGAATGAACCCAACGGCGGGTGGCCAGGCGGCAATCCGCGGAAGGCAGGGTGCTGCGTGAGGTCATCGAGGACCAGCACGCCTTCCGTGGGGATCTGGGAGAGGATGCCTACCGCGTTAGGGGCTCGCCCAATCATCTCCATGATCTCGGAGCTCATGCCGTAGTAGTGGAAATCCATGCTGACGCCGTAGTCGTCCAACACGTTGATGGCGGCAAAGGGCGCGCCGGTAATGGCGCTCGCGGCTTCCGCCATTTTGTCCAGCACCGCAGCAAGGTCCAGTTCTCGCCCCAACGCGATGATGGCGTCCACGAGTGAGTCGGTCATGGGGTGACCGGTGCTTGGGGTGCGCTCGTCAGTCGTCAAGGCTCACCACCTGGGCTACAGCGTCAAGGATTGCGAGGTCATGCGTCACGATGACAACGCTATGGCCTCTTGCGCGCATTGCGTGCACTGCCCCACGCAGAGCGTCCACTCCGTCGGCGTCCAAGTGTTCTGCGGGTTCGTCAATGAGGTGAATCGGGGCAGGGGACAAGAGCGCCCGCGCTAGTAGCAAGCGCCGGCGTTCTCCGCCCGAGACGGTGCCGCCGCCAGAACCCACCACAGTGTCGAGGCCTTGGGGGAGAGCCTCCAGCCACGGGCCCAAACCCACAGCCTCAAGCGCGGCTCGGGCTTGCTCCCTGTCTACGTCGCCCGCAGCCACCCTGAGGTTCTCCACAATGGTGGTCCCAAAGAGATGGGCGTCTTCAGGAGTGAGGGCAAACACGCAACCAGCGTCCGCTTCAGTCACAGCGCGGCCATCGATAGTGACCTGCCCTGCGTGAGGTGCGAGTGCTCCCGCGATGGTCAGCAACAAGGTGGATTTGCCTATCCCAGAGCGACCCACGATGCCGAGCGCACCACCCGGCGGCACGGTCGCAGTCACGGCCCGTGTGGGTGTCATGGCTGGCCACGCGGCACTGAGGTGGCGGAGCGTCAAGGTTGGGGTCTTGGTGGGTTGCAGTGGAGCCGGAGCCAGCACGGGTCCATCCCGCAACGCGGCGTCCCAGCTCCCACCAGCGAGCGCGGTCACACGGCCTGCCGCCACTCGCGCCCTGAACAATTGCTCCACGGCTCCCGGCACCGCACCCACTGCCTCGAAAGCGGCCAGCGGAAGCAACGCCACAATGGCGGCGCTGGTGGGCCCAATGTCCCCAGACTGCGCGGCGTTCACGCCCCACGCCACTCCAGCAAACAGAGCCACCGCAGATGCCGCCACATTGAGCGCAGACGCAAGGGCCATGGGCCTCGCGGCGAGGTCGGCGGCGTGGCCAAAATCCGCATTAGCGTGCTTGAGTTCAGAGGCGGCCAGAGCGGTAGTTCCCCACACCCGATGCTCGGTGCCCGATTCCATAGCCGCCAAGGCCGCAACGGCTACTCGCGCGTGCGCGGCAGCACCCGCTTGGGCGGCGCGCTGTGAGGACCGCCAGGACAGCGCCGCAGCACCCAGTCCAGAAACCGCGAGACACGCCAGCAGGGCAATGCCAGCTACCGGCAGCACCATCAACGAGATCACGGCGGCCAGCGTGCTCACGCTCACCGCCACACCAAGAGGCACCACTGCCCGCACCACCACATCGCCCATAGCGTCGATGTCCCCACCCATGCGGGCCACCACGTCTCCCCGGCGAAGCGATAAGGCGTGGCGAGCGCCCGAACGGGCCACAGCGTCGTACGTATGTGCGCGCAGCGCGACGGTGGCGCCCAGAGCGGTGTGGTGACTCGCGAGCCTCTCCACGTAGCGGAACAATCCCCGGCCGATGCCCAGGGTGCGGACCGCGACTGCGGCCACCGCAAGATCAGCGGGGGAAGGCATGCCCGCCGCACGCGCGATAAGCCATGCGGCCACGGCGGCGAGACCCACCGCGCTACCCAACGCGGCGGTCCCGGCAGCCACCGAGAGCACCACGCGCCACGGCCGCACCTGGGCCGCGCGGGCGAGGCTCCGCCACGACAACGAGTGGTCGCGTACGGCCGTCATAGTGGCGCCTCCGCTCTCGCTCCGGAGACCGTGACCACGGCGTCTGCTTGGCCGATGACGAGAGGGTCGTGGGTGGAGACCACCACGGTGGCGCCATAGGCCGCCAACTGTCGCATCAGGCCAATGACTTCGGTGCGCGCGGCCGCGTCTAGATGTGCGGTGGGCTCGTCGAGCAACACGAGCGGCCGCCCGGATTCAAAAGCGCGAGTGAGCGCCACCAGTTGGCGCTGGCCCAGGCTGAGCTCTTGGCCCTCCGGGCCCACGTCGGGTCGCTGAGGGACCCAAGCGACCTGGCTGAGCCAATGGTCGGGGTCGCTCGCTGCGAGGTCGGCGATGCCCGATGCCGTCCCCGCGTGCACGCGTCCCGAATCCACGGGGAGCAGACCGGCGATCGCCATTAGCGCAGTCGATTTGCCTTCACCGTTTGGTCCTACGAGCGCCGTCATGTGGCCCGGCGCCGCCGTGAACGACAAGTGGGCGGGAGCCAGCCGTACGCCGTCCGGAGTGGCGATGCTGACGTCCTCGATAGTGATGGCGGAGCCGTCTAAAGATGGGCTCAACCCCCCTGGAGCGCCCACTGTAGGTGCTTGCTCCTTGAGTGTCTCAAAAGCGGCGTCGGCGGCGGCCATGCCGTCCGCGGAGGCGTGGAAATGCAACCCCACAGCGCGCAGCGGCAAGTATGCCTCGGGAGCCAAGATCAGCACAGCGAGAGCTGTCTCTATAGACACGCCGCCCTCCACCAAGCGAAAGCCGAGCGTCACCGCCACGATTGCCACGGCGAGCGTGGTGAGCAACTCCAGCACCATCCCGGAAAGGAAGGCCACGCGCAACGACCCCATGGTGGCTTTGCGTTGTGCTTCGCCCAGCTCCCGCACGCGAGCGGCAGGGCCACGCTCACGCCCCAAACCCCGCAAGGTGGGCACTCCAGCGATGAGGTCTAGCGTGCGCGCGCTCAATCGCTCCATGGCCTCAAGATGCTTGGCTGAGCGTTCCCGGGTCACTAACCCTATGAGCACCATGAAGAGCGGAACTAACGGCAACGTCAGCACCACGATCAGTCCTGAGATCCAGTCCATCCCCATGACCACCACCACCATGAGCGGTGTCACAGTAAGCGCCAGCATGAGTTGCGGGAGGTAGCGCACAAGGTACGGCATGAGACCGTCGAGTCCACGCGTCACCAGGGCGATGATTCCCGCGCCCTTTCCCGACGCCGCCCATCGCGGCCCCAGAGTGGCCACATGCGCCACCACGGCCTCGCGCAGTTCGCTCACTACCTGAATGCCAGCGCGGTGGGCTAGCCGCTCTTGGAGCCAGTGCAAGCTCACGCGCACCACGGCCACGCCTGCGAGCAAGGGAAGTCCCACCGACAACTCGCGGGCGCTTAAGGGCACCACCGCGCCCAGCGGGCCCAAGCCATCGTCGGTCAAGGGCGCGGGAGCCAAGACCGGGGCGAGCATGCGCGCCACCAGGAGCGCCTGGAAGAGCACCGCCACGGCCGTGATCAGGCCCAACACGGCCGTCACCACAATGTGGCGGCGGGCGGGACCGCTCCGCGCTATGAGACGCGGATCAACAGGCCGCATTCGCCGTTAGCTCCTTGTGAACGTGAGCCCGTGCTGCTCGGGAATGTGGGACGTGCTGATGCGCTTGCGGAATACCCAGTACGTCCACGCTTGGTAGGCCAAGACTATAGGCGTCAGCACTACGGCCACCCAGGTCATGACGGTCAAGGTGTAGTCGCTCGAGGAGGCGTTGTCCACTGTCAGCGAGTTCACTGGGTCGTTGATGGCAGGCATCACCTCGGGGAACATCGCGCCAAAGATGAGGACCACTGCGGCCACAATCGCCACCGCATTGGCCACGAACGCCCAACCATGACGCCCCGCACTTGCGGCGGCCCATGCGGCCACGAGCGCTACAGCGGCAACGCCCACCGCGGCCCACGTCCACGCGGAGTTGGCGAACGCGAGTTGCGCCCACACGGCCCACACGCCAGCGACCACAATCGCGGCCAGTGAGAACTTCTTGGCCAGCGCTTGCGCCCGCTCGCGCACCATCCCGTCGGTCTTGAGTGACATGAAAATGGCGCCGTGACTGAGGAACAACGTGAGTGTGACCGCACCGCCCAGTAGAGCGAACGGATTGAGCAGGTCCCAGAACGTGCCCGAGTACTGGTGGTTCTCGTCGAGGTTGACTCCACGCACAAGGTTGGCGAAGGCAACGCCCCACAAGATGGACGGCACCCACGCGGACCCGATGATGACCCAGTCCCAGCGCTTACGCCACACATCGGTGTCGATCTTGCCGCGGTACTCGATGGCCACTGCGCGCACAATCAAGGCCACCAAGATCAACAGCAAAGGCAAGTAGAAGCCAGAGAACATCGTGGCGTACCACTCGGGGAAGGCGGCAAAGGTGGCTCCACCCGCGGTGAGTAGCCACACCTCGTTGCCATCCCACACAGGCCCGATGGTGTTGAGCGCTACGCGGCGCTCTTTGTCGTTCTTGCCCACGAACGGCATGAGCATGCCCACACCAAAGTCGAATCCTTCAAGCACCAAGTAGCCGGTCCACAGCACGGCCAAGAGAATGAACCAGACGATCGCAAGATCCATGTCAATGGCTCCTATCAGTACGCAAAGGACAAGGGACGGTCGGAGTCGTCATGGAGCTCCGGCACCACGGCAGGTGGGAGGCCCTCCACCGAGTAGCGGTGGATGAGCCTGAACCAAAACACCGCGAGTACGGCATAGACCAGGGTGAAAGTGATCATGGACGTGAGTACGGCCCCTGGGGTCACTACTTCGGACACGCCAAACTGGGTCATCAAGAAGATCTGGTCAGAGCCCGTGGGATTGGGGGCCACCACAAAGGGTTGCCTGCCCATTTCGGTGAAGATCCAGCCAAACGATGCCGCGAGGAATGGCATCGGCAAAGAAATGATTCCCAGTTTGGCGAACCACGGCTTGTCGGTGACCCGGCCCTTGCGGGTGAGCCACAAGGCGGTGAGCGCCAGTGCTGCCGAGAACACTGCGAGGCCAATCATCAAGCGGAAGGACCAGTAGGTGACGGCAAGGTTGGGCCGGTACTCGATGGTCTCGCCGTCCGGCGTGGTCGCGCCATAACGCTCTGCATAGACTTCCTGCAGTTCAGTGAGGCCCAGGATCTCCGCATTCCAGTCGTTGGCCGCCATGAAGGACAACAGACCGGGGATTTCGATGATGTGCCTCACCGAATCCGGGTCATCGCCCGCGAGGTTGCCGATAGTGAGCAAAGAGAAGGGTGCGGGACTCTCTGAGTGAACAAGGCCCTCGGCAGCGGCCATCTTGATGGGCTGCTGCTCAAACATCAGCTTTGCCTGCTCGTCCCCTGTCCAAATCACGGCCGCGCCTGCGATGATCATGGTCACGGCACCAAAGCGCACAGCAGTGCGGAACACTGGAATGTCGAGGTGTTCCTTATCTCGGCGTGTGAGGGTCACCATCCACCACGCGGCTATTCCGCACACAAAGGTGCCTGCTACCAGGAACGCGGTGGCGATGACGTGGGGGAAAGCCACCAAGGTGGTGTTATTGGTGAGCACCGCCACGATGTCAGTCATCTCGGCGCGACCGGTTTCCGGGTTGTAGACGGCGCCCACGGGGTGCTGCATCCATGAGTTCGCGGCAATGATGAAGTACGCGGACAAGAATGAGCCGATGGAGAACGCCCATACCGTGAGCAAGTGGACTTTGCGCGGCAATCGGTCCCAACCAAAGATCCACAGACCTAAGAACGTGGACTCAAGAAAGAACGCCAGCAGAGCCTCCATGGCCAAGGGCGCGCCAAAAACGTCTCCCACGAACCGCGAATACTCAGACCAGTTCATGCCGAACTGGAACTCCTGCACGATTCCCGTCGCCACACCCAGCGCAAAGTTGATGAGCAGTAACTTGCCGTAGAACTTGGTGAGCCTCAGCCACTTGTCCTTGCCGGTACGTACCCACGCGGTTTGCATGATCGCCACCAGGAGCGACAAGCCGATAGTGAGGGGTACCAAGATGAAGTGATAGACCGTGGTGATACCAAACTGCCAGCGCGCAAGTTCCAGCGCTTCCATGCGGGTGCCTCCTTGGGGCCAATGGCACGACGCTAGCCGGGGGCTTAGGACCCCAGGACAGGACGAAGGTCCCAGTCGGCGGGGGAGTTGAGCGTTTATCCGACACGGCCGCGGGGAACTGTGCGACAATGGTCCAAGGTTCACGCTCGTCCACACAGAGCGCACGCCCGCGACAGATGCATCGGCCTTGGCTGCCTGAGTAGATACTCACTCCCTTGGCGCCGGACCGGAACACTCCGCCGCGAAATTTAGACTTCCGTTACCGCGCAGGGCGAGTAACGACCGACTACCCGCCGGGGCCATGTGTGGAGGCTCGCAGGCTTGAGGTACCCGCCATGAGCGAGGACAACAACGTCACCACACCTTCAACCGCAGTCCTGTTCCAGGCACCTGCTCCCACCACGCGTGTCTCGCGCCGGGCATCAGCCCCTGCAGGCCCTCCACAACCGGAGGCAGTCCAGGCGGCAACCTCCACGCGCAAGGCGACTTCCCGGTCCAAGGCAAAATCTGCGGACGATGCTGCGGCTGGTGGAGGTGCGCAGGCTGGTGGGGAGGCGCAGACTGGTGGCGAGGCACCGGTGGAGGCAAGGCCCACCGGTAAGCGGGCAGCCGCCAAGAAGAGCTCTTCTGATGCTGACGTCGCCGTAGCCGAACAGGAACAGGGCGAGCCCGCCAAGCGGTCGCGCAGCAAGGCAAACCCCTCCACCGCCGATGAAGCAGGTGCGGGCGCAGACGACGCGGGCGCCGGTGGCCCGAGCGACGGTTCCGACGCGTCTGACTCCGAAGGGGGACCCAAGCGCAGGCGCCGCCGTGGCGGCAGAGGCCGGGGCAAGCGTCGTCCTGAGAGCGAGGGTGGCGAAGGCGAACACGGTGCAGATCAGGACGGCGATTCTGAACAGGATGGCGCAGACGAGTCCGGGGACACGGACGGCGATGGTGAAGGTGGCACGCGCCGCCGCCGCCGCAGCCGCAGTGCACGCGGCACGCGCTCCACGGCGAGCGCGATAGACGACCCGTTGCAAGGATCCACGCGCTTGCAGGCAAAGCGCCAACGGAGGCGCGACACTCGCGACACCTCCCGCAGGCGCCCTGTGATTTCCGAGGCAGAATTCTTGGCTCGCCGCGAGTCCGTCAAGCGAGACATGGTGCTCCGTGAGAAGGACGGCCGCGTGCAGATCG
Organism: Actinomycetes bacterium; assembly: GCA_023428185.1. GTDB lineage: Bacteria > Actinomycetota > Actinomycetes > Actinomycetales > Demequinaceae > Demequina. The sequence continues at coordinate 8,272 of JAEYYZ010000027.1, read as the reverse complement.
CGGTGCTCGAGGACGACGTCCTGGTTGAGCACTACGTAAGCCACCAGGCCCAGGCGTCCATGGCTGGCAATGTCTACTTGGGTCGCGTGCAGAACGTGCTCCCCGGCATGGAGGCCGCGTTCGTGGATGTGGGTCGCGGCCGCAACGCCGTGCTCTACGCCGGCGAAGTGAACTGGGATGCCGCAGGCATGGATGGCAAGCCGCGACGCATCGAACTCGCACTGAAGCCTGGCGACACCGTGATGGTGCAAGTCACCAAGGACCCCATCGGGCACAAGGGCGCCCGCGTGACAAGCCAGGTCTCACTGGCTGGCCGCTTCTTGGTCTACGTGCCCGGCGGCGGCGTCACTGGTATCTCCCGCAAGCTGCCTGACACCGAGCGAAACCGCCTTAAGAAGCTCCTGCGCGAGGTCATTCCGGCCGATGCCGGGGTCATTGTCCGTACGGCGGCCGAGGGGGCATCGGAAGAAGAATTGCGCGCCGATGTTGAGCGCCTCAAGCGCCAATGGCAGACCATTCAAGACGAGGCGGCCGAGGGCAAAGCGCCCAAGCTGCTTCGCGGCGAGCCTGACATGGCCATCCGCGTGGTGCGCGACATCTTCAACGAGGATTTTGAGTCCCTCACCATTCAGGGTGAGGACACGTGGAACTCGCTCAGCGCCTATGTGGGTCAAGTTGCTCCTGACCTCGCCGCGCGACTGCACAAGTTCGCGGGAACCGGCGATGTCTTTGCGGAGCACCGCATTGACGAACAGTTGGCTAAGGGTATGGACCGCAAGGTCTGGCTGCCCTCGGGTGGTTCGCTGGTGATTGACCGCACCGAGGCCATGACCGTCATCGATGTCAACACCGGCAAGTTCGTGGGCAAGGGCGGCACGCTCGAAGAGACGATGACGCTCAACAACCTTGAGGCTGCCGAGGAGATTGTGCGCCAGCTGCGTTTGCGCGACATCGGCGGAATCATCGTCATTGACTTTGTGGACATGCTGCTCGAGGCCAACCGTGACCGTGTGTTGCGCCGGCTCATTGAGTGCTTGAGCCGAGACCGCACCAAGCACCAGGTTGCCGAGGTCACCTCGCTCGGTCTTGTCCAGATGACGCGCAAGCGCGTGGGTCAGGGCCTTGTTGAAGCGTTCTCCACGACGTGTGAGCACTGCAAGGGCCGCGGATTCCTGGTGCACGGCGAGCCAGTGGCCGAGGTTTCTAGCCCGCAGCCCGAGCCCAGGCGTCGTGCCGCTAGGGGAGGCAAGGCCCAGGCGGCCGATGCCGCGCCCCCGGTGGAGACCCACGCCCTGGACGACCGTGAAGACGCCCGCGCTGCCGTCAAGGCCACGCTCGCGTCCATCGCGGCTGCCGCCGAGAAGGCTCACCACCACCACGAGGACGGTGTGGAAGGCGAAACGGACGGGCACGACATCGATCACATCGACATCGACTCACCCGAGGATCACGAGGACGAATAGCCGCGTGGTGGGATGCACTCCTGCATGGGCGCGCCTGAATTGACCAGGCCCCCGCGCGGGAGGTAATCTATCCAGTCGGCGCGTGAGCGTTCAGCCCTGCCAGCGCCCTCCCCAGGGAGCGGCTGCGGTAGGAAATCTGTCAAGACTTAAAGGAATCATCATGGTGTACGCGATTGTCAAGGCCGGTGGCCGCCAGGAGAAGGTATCCGTGGGCGACGTCATCGTTGTCGACCGCCTCAAGTCTGAGGCCGGGTCAACGGTGGAACTCACCCCGCTGCTGCTCGTGGACGGTGACAAGGTGACGTCCGGCGCCAAGGACCTCGCCAAGGTCACTGTCACCGCAGAGGTGGTGCGTGACGAGCGCGGCCCCAAGATCAACATTCTTAAGTTCAAGAACAAGACCGGCTACCGCAAGCGCCAGGGACACCGTCAGGACCTGACGCGTCTCAAGGTCACCGGCATTAAGTAAGGGAGGAACCAGACATGGCACACAAAAAGGGTGCGAGTTCCTCTCGCAACGGCCGCGACTCCAACCCCCAGTACCTGGGTGTGAAGCGCTTTGGTGGCGAAGTTGTCAACGCAGGCGAAATCATCGTTCGCCAGCGCGGCACTCACTTCCACCCCGGCCACAACGTGGGACGCGGCAAGGATGACACCCTGTTCGCGCTCTCGGCTGGCTCGGTGGCGTTCACCAACCGCCGTGGCCGCCGCGTAGTGGACATCGTCTCCGCGTAATCGCACAGAACGTTGAGAAGGGCCGCACCTCCGGGTGCGGCCCTTCTACTTTCCCGGGGCTTGCTTGGGAACGGGCTAGCCCAGGCTGCGGCTGATAGTGGTGGAGCGATGCTTAAGCAGCCCGTCGGCATCCTCGAGAGTCACCGTGTACAACTGTGACTCGTTGGAGCACGGGAACGGTAGCGTCGCCGAGCCAGACGTAGGCACATCCGAGTACGGAGCCGACTTGGCGTTATCGGTGGCTATGCCCACCCACGCAGCAGTGGCGGACGAGGACGCCCAGGTCAAAGTGACTTCCGCCGTGCTGAACTCGTCTGCGCAGGCTGCCGTGGAGGGCGCGCTGAACGATGTGAAGACCGGCCCCGGGGGAGGTGGAGGCGGGGGAGCTTCAGTGGTCTCCTCAGGCTCAGGTTCCTCACTGGGCGAGGGCGATGGTGTGGGTGTCACGCTTGGCGATGGCGTGGGTGTGGCACTTGCGGAAGCACTGATGCTGGGGCTAGGGGTCGCTGAAACAGCGGGGGCGGAACCACCTCGACTCGCAAGCGCCGCAATGACGCTGATGAGGAGCACCACCACCAAGCCCGCGAGAATCCACACAGCCAGTTTGTAGGGCGAGCGAGGATCCGTAGCAGGGTCCAGTGCCTGCACGTCTTCCCGAGCCGGAGGAACGGCTGCTGGCATGTGGTCGGCACCTTGGCCCACTGCGGGAAGTACCTCAGTGGGTTGCGGGTCTTCAGGCACGTGCCCCCGCGAGGGAACGTCAGGCTGGTGTGGGGCATCGGGCGTCATGGGCTTCTCCACAGGTGTTGGCTGGCACCAGTGTAGGGATCAAGGCCCTGGTTGGCGCGGTGAAGAGTCCGCTTGTGTCCTTGCGCGTGACGGGGCCTACGTCACCTCAACAACAACTCTGGAACTGCCCTTGCGGGCCTCGCCCTCGGGGGTTCCGGTGGCGATGACGCGGGACACGCAGCAGCACATTTTTGCGTTGGGTGCCTTCTGGCGTTCGGAGTAGAACACGTCGCGGTGGTCCACCTTTCCGTCTAGGTCAAGAATCCTGACCTCACAGAGCCCGCACTCGCCGCGTCTGCAGTCGTACATCATTTCCACGCCCGCGCGCTCGAGCGCCTCCAGCATGGACTCTCCGGGCTCCACGCGCGCGGTCACGCCCAGGCGTGGCACCACCACCTCAAAGGGCTCCACTTCAAACCATCCCGAGTTGCCAAAGGTCTCAAAGCGCAACGCAGTGATGTCGCGCCCCGACCTCTCCCAGTGGCGCTTGATGGCCTCCATGAGCCGGATGGGCCCACACATGTACAGCTCCGCGTCCGCAGGAACCCCATCTACGAGCGTCTCCACGGATGAACGGCCCGTCTCTGCCGTGATGTGCGGCACTAGGCGGTCTCCATGCCTGGCCTCCAATTGAGGCAAGTAGGCCATACGTTCTCGCGACGCTCCCAAGTAGTGGAGCGTGTACTCCGCGCCCAGTCGGTTGAGGGCCGATGCCATCCCCCGGATCGCCGTGATGCCAACGCCTCCGGCTACGAGGACATAGGACGGTGCGCCCACGCGCAGAGGGAAGTCCTGCAACGGATTGGTGATGCGCACTGTGTCGCCCGGCGTGAGCGAGTGCATATACACGGAACCACCGCGGGAGGTGGACGTGTGAGCGACGCTGATGGCTAAGCGTCGGCCGTCTGGACTGGCTCCAGCGATGGAGTAGGACCGCTCATCCTTGCGGCCGTCAGGGAGCGTCACCAGGGCGTCAATGTGTTCACCAGGGCGAGCGGGCACGGGCACTGCAGGTTCGAACTCGATCCTGACCACTCCCGTAGCGACCTCGCCGCGCGCGATGACCTTGGCGTCTTGCCAGACGCGATTCTTGTTGGCCACGGCTTAGCCCTTGGTGGGGGGCGCCGGTTCAGCCGCGAATCGACCCTCGGCCGCGAGAGCCTTCTCCAGGATTCGTCGCACCCACATGCCCCCGGCGTCAATGTTGAGACTGTAGAACTCGTAGTCAGGGTTGGCATCAATGGCCTCTTGCTGGGCCTTGAGCATCACCTCATCCTCCCCAAAGACGCCATGGACGCCGTTGCGTAACTGGGTGGTGATGAGTTGGCTGTCCAACCGGTAGTTGCGCATGAAAGCCCAGAAATAGTGGCAAGAACGGTCGCGCTCGGGAGTGATGGTGTTCATGACGTAGCCGTTGACGCCTTGAGAGCGGTCGCCTTCAGGAGCGCCTGTGCCTGCCTTGGCTACCCCCACGTCAATGCAGATGGTGGAGGGGTAGTAGTAGTGGATGATTTGCCAGCGGTCCACCTTGCCTTCAAACCCGGGGTACTTGTCGCGCATGTTCTTGAGCCAAAAGGGCGGGGGGTCAATGCCCAGCATCCACCGCGTCACCGTCACGGAGTTGTCGTCGTGCGTGGTCACAAACTCGGACTGGCTCAGGGCTTCTTGGCCAATAGAGGAGGTGTGCACGAACTCCTCGTGCGTGAGGTCCATGAGGTTGTCCAGTACCAGTTGGTAGTTGCACGGCGCGTGGATGGTCTCTCCATCACCGGCCCACTCATCGGACGCGAGCTGGTGCATGTCTGGGATGGTCTCCGGGTCTGCGAGCGTGGGCTCACCCAGCCACACCCACACGTAGCGGTACTTGTCCACCACGGGGAAGGAAGGTACCACGGCAGACGGGTTGATGGTCTCTTGCGCAGGCATCGACGTACAGCGTCCCGCCGCGTTGTATCGCAGTCCGTGGTACGGGCACTGGATCTCTTCTTTGCCCACCAATTTGCCTTGCGACAGGGGGGCGAGGCGGTGCCAGCAGGCATCGGCAAGGGCCACGGGACGGCCGTCTGCGGTGCGATACAGGGCGAGGGGCCGGCCTGCGATGGTGCGCGCCAAGATGCCCTTGGCGGTGACCTCGTAGTCCCACCCTGCCACGTACCAGCCGTTGAGGGGATACGTCATGAGCGTGGCGGCGTGCGTGGTTGAGGGTTGCACGGGCGGCTTTGTGTGTACGGGTGGGGTGGTGTCAATGGACATGGCGCACTCCTTTGTGTCGGCCAAGACGTATAACTATGAACATAGTTATTTCTACCCGTTCGAGATTACCCCTAGCCGGTAGTCTTGCCAACACCACGCCCCACACCGCTTGAGGAGCCATGACATGAGTTTGCGCTCCGCACTGCTTGCCTTGATCTCCGCTGGCCCCCTCACGGGGTACGACGCCGTGAAGCACTTTCGCAGTTCAGTGGGTCATGTGTGGCACGCGCCGGATTCGCAGATATACCCCGAGTTGCGCAAGATGCAAGCAGAAGGTCTCCTTGAGGCCACCCCCGTACCTTGGGGTTCAGGCGACGCACTCAAGACGCAGTATTCACTCACCGACGCTGGGCGCGAAGCACTCACGCAGTGGCAGCACACGCCACTCACCTACGCAAAAGAGCGAGATCCGGCGCATTTGCTCGCCGCCTACTTCGAGTGGGGCACCACCGAATCCGCCAGAGAGCGCCTGCGGGACCATATCGCCTTCTACAGCGAGGCGCTGGAGAGTGCGCGCAAGCAAGCGCGTGAGATAACGGACCGGTCAAGCCCCACGCTCCAACGCAGGCTCGCCTCCCAAGACCCTGCCCAAGGCAACCGCATAGCAGCGTTCAAACTCTTCGCGTACGAAGGCAAGATCGCCCGAGCCCAAGCGGAGATTGAGTGGGCTCGCAAAGGCCTGGAATTGCTGGACTCGCTCGATGGGTGAGCCAGGGCGCTCGCACCCGGGACAATAGAGCCAAAGGAGGTGCGAGATGGCGTCATTCATTGATCGAGTAGTACTGCATGTCACGGCCGGTAACGGTGGTCATGGCGTGGCGTCCGTGCACCGCGAAAAGTTCAAGCCTCTGGGTGGGCCCGACGGTGGCAACGGCGGGCGCGGAGGTTCAGTGGTCCTGTACGTGGATCCCCAATTCACCACGTTGCTTGATTACCACCACAGCCCGCACCGCAAGGCGCCCAACGGTTCTGGCGGGTCCGGCGACATGCGCCATGGTGGCAACGGTCAGGACTTGCGGCTTGGAGTGCCAAACGGCACCGTCGTGAAGTCGCTCGAGGGGGAAGTGCTCGCGGATCTCGTTGGTGAGGGCGCCGAGTTTGTGGTGGCCGCAGGCGGACGTGGCGGACTCGGCAATGCCGCGCTCGCCACGCCTAAGCGCAAGGCCCCCGGCTTTGCCCTCCTAGGCGAACCAGGCCAAGAAGCAGACATTGTGCTCGAGCTCAAGTCCATCGCCGATGTCGCGCTCGTGGGCTACCCGAGTGCTGGCAAGTCGTCGCTCATCGCTGCCATGAGTCGCGTGCGCCCCAAGATTGCCGATTACCCGTTCACCACGCTCGTGCCCAACCTGGGCGTAGTGGAGGCCGGAGCGATGCGGTACACCATCGCGGACGTGCCCGGCCTCATTGAAGGCGCCTCCGAAGGCAAGGGCTTGGGCCATGAGTTCCTACGCCACGTGGAGCGCTGCTCAGTCATCGCACACGTGCTTGACACCGCCACGTTGGAGACGGATCGCGACCCCATCCGTGACCTTGAAGTCATCCTGGGGGAACTGCGTGCCTACTCCGCAGACCAGGACATTTCTGGGGTGCCGCTCGCCGAACGGCCGCACGTCATCATCCTGAACAAAGTAGATGTACCCGACGGGCGCGACCTCGCACAGATTGTGCGACCCGATCTGGAGAAGCTGGGTGTACCCATCTTTGAAGTGAGTGCCGTCAGCCATGAGGGTCTGCGCGAACTCTCCTTTGCGCTGGGCGCCATGGTGGAGCACGAACGGGCTCAAGCACCGGCGCTAGAACGCGCCCCCATTGTGCTCAAGCCCCGCGCTATCGATGAGTCAGGTTTTGAAGTCACTCACGTACGCGACGGTGCGGAGGACTACTTCCAGGTGCGAGGCGCTAAGCCAGAGCGGTGGGTGCGGCAAACCGACTTCACTAACGATGAGGCGGTGGGCTACCTCGCGGACCGGTTGGCGGCCATTGGCGTGGAAGAGGCGCTGTTCAAGGCGGGCGCGCTACCTGGATCAGAAGTGGTCATTGGTCCCCGCGTGGGCGGAGTGGTCTTTGACTGGGAGCCCACCATGGTGGCCGGTGCGGAGCTGTTGGGCCGCAGGGGCACGGACCTTCGCATCGAGGACTTTGAGCGGGGCAGCAGAGCGACTCGCGCCCAGAAGCGGGCCGACCACAAGGAGCGCATGGACGCCAAAGCTGCGGCGCGCCAAGAACTCTGGACTGAGCGCAATGCTGGACACTGGACTGACCCAAGTGAGGATCTCAAGGAGGACGAGTGAGCGGCCTGCGCGACTCGATCGCAAGCGCCCGGCGCGTTGTCGTCAAGGTCGGTTCCTCATCCCTGACCGGAGTTGACGGCCATCTCGACGAGGCAAGGCTTGCTGGCATCGTCGATGCCGTGGCAAGCGCGCGGCTCAAGGGGCGGGAAGTCGCGCTCGTGACATCGGGCTCTATTGCCGCGGGCATCGGACCTATGGGTCTACCCGCGCGTCCTCGAGAACTCGCTATGCAGCAGGCCACTGCATCAGTGGGCCAAGGAATCCTCATCGCGGCCTATTCGGCGGCCTTCGCCCGTCACGGATTGCGCGTGGGCCAAGTGCTACTCACTGCGGACGATATGGTGCGCCGCACCCACTATGGCAACGCTCAACGCGCGCTGCATCGCCTCCTTGAGCTCGGCATCGTGCCCATTGTTAACGAGAACGACACGGTGGCCACGGATGAGATTCGCTTTGGTGACAATGACAGGCTCGCAGCATTGGTGGCGACAGTGGTTCACGCCGATGCTTTGGTGTTGCTCACGGATGTAGATGGGCTCTACACGGCCGCACCCGACACGCCGGGCGCCAAGCGTATCGAGACGGTGGTGAGCGACGCAGACCTCGAAGGCATAGACGTGTCGCGGCGGGGGAGCGCCATTGGGACCGGTGGCATGATCACCAAGCTCGAAGCGGCGGCGATTGCCACAGGGAACGGCATGCCGGTGGTGTTGGCGTCGGCCGCCGACGGTGCGCGGGCTC
>JAEYYZ010000006.1 GCA_023428185.1 Actinomycetes bacterium | reverse complement strand
GCCGAGCACAGCACGCGTGTGCCGCCAAAGCTCACCAAGCACGAGCCTTCTGCGTTGCGCTGGAAGCCGCGCTCAAACGTCACGGGGCGGAGCTGGTCGAGGGCGCGGCCATCGGCCCGGGTCACGGCGATGTGGGTGTCAGTCATGTGTCGAGCCTAACCGGGTGCGCTGCGATGGTTGGCCGCGCGCTAGATCACGTGCACGGCGCCGGGCACGGCCAGCACGGCACCCGGGAAGTGCACTTGCGCAGCTTCAAGCGTGGGCTGCGGATCCACCCAGGAGGCCACATGCGTCACGATGAGCCTGCCCACCTTGGCCTGGGCAGCCAGTTGACCCACTTGGGTTCCTGACATGTGCACGCCGGGCGGGTTCACCTCCCGGTGCGCCCAGCCTGCCTCGCCCAGCAACACGTCGCAGCCCTGGGCCAGATTGTCCACCTCGTCGCATCGGTCAGTGTCACCGGTGTAGACGAGCGACACGCGCCCGCCGCCCTGGCCAGGCCCTGCGGACTCCCCCGGCCCATCAATCCTGAACGCGAGCGCAGGTATCGGGTGCCATGCACGCGACACCGTGATGTCAAAGGGGCCAAGCGAGATGCGCGCACCGTGAGCCAGCGACGTGAAGTCAATGGCCTTGAGGTCATTGCGGTCCTCGGCACCGGAGATGTCCACAATGCGTTGGTCCATCCCTGGCGGGGCCAGCAAAGGGATGCGCGGCAGGCCCTCGTCCTTGGCCGGGCCGTACCGGTGTAGCACGGACAGTGCCCCAAGGTCCGCACAGTGATCCGGGTGGCCGTGACTCACCAACACGGCATCTACCCGCACCGGATCGCAATACTTCTGCAGTGGCCCCAAGGCCCCCGAACCGAGGTCTAGCACCATGCGCCACGTGCGGCCGTCAGCATCGGCTTCCAGCAAGTAGCAGGACGTCGCAGAATCCGGCCCGGCCACCGACCCGGCACAGCCCACAATGGTGAGTCTCACTGGTCTAGCTTCTCCACGTGCGTCACCACGGGTCCCAAGAAGCGTTGAGCCAGGGCCTCAAACTGCGCCGACTCTCCCGTGGCGTAGAAGCGATGCTCAGGCTCCTCCAACGAGGTGCGCTCCAGGCCGGTGGCCGCGAGCGCGCGGTAGACGTCAATCGCAGTCTCCGTGGCGGAGTCCACCAAGGTGACGTCCGGTCCCATCACGTAACCGATGGCTCCGGCGAGCATCGGGTAGTGCGTGCAACCAAGAATCAGCGTGTCCACGTGCGCGTCGATGAGCGGCTGCAGGTACTCGTGAGCCGCATCCATCACCGCCGGACCGCTCGTCACGCCCGCCTCTACAAACTCCACAAACCTGGGGCACGCCTGGCTGGTCACTGTGATGTCGGGGGCGCCGGCGAGCGCGTCGTCGTATGCGCCCGAGGTGATGGTCGCCTTGGTCCCGATCACCCCCACCCGGCGGTTGCGGCTCAGGGCGGCTGCGCGGCGCACGGCGGGCACAATCACCTCCACCACTGGAACGCCACGCTCCTTGGAGAACCGCTCGCGGGCATCGCGAAGCACCGCGGCCGACGCCGTGTTGCAGGCGATTACCAGCAGCTTCACTCCGTCATCCACCAGGGCATCCATGATGTCCATGGCGTGCTGACGCACTTGCGCTATGGGCAGCGGTCCGTAGGGGCCATTCAAGGTGTCGCCCACGTAGTGGATGGACTCGCGGGGCATCATGTCCATGATGGCGCGGGCCACGGTGAGCCCGCCCACACCGGAGTCAAAGACTCCAATAGGCGCATCATTCATGTGAGTCCTCCACGTCTCCAGACAAGAACCCCACGAGTGACTCTTGAAGCCACGTGAGCGCTTGGTACAGCATGCCTAACCACACACGCTCTGGATCAATGGGGAGGTCGTCGTCGCCGCCGGACTCCATCGCGTAGGACGCGAGCTCGATCTCTTGGTGCAACCGGTCAGCATCGTCGTCGGTGAGCAAAGCCAGCCTGGATGCGAGCACTAGGCGCACGTCGGTGAGGGCGCCAGCGGTGGACAGTGCTTCTTCAGCGTCCACTACCCATTCAGGACCGTCTTCGCTCAGTTGCTCCCACATGCGGCGCAACCGCTTGACTTTGACGTCACGCAAATCCGCTTCGGTGAGCCTGCGGAACTCGTCTGCCACTTCCCTGTCCGTGGGCGCGGCGTTCGGCAGCAAGCGCAGCACGGCCGGGTCTTGAGGATCCTGCAAAGCCTCTTCGAGCCCCCGCAGGTGGCGAAAGAGCTCGTCCTCCACCTCGTCGTGCGAAGGAGTCTCCATGCCAAACGTTTCGCCGGTGAGTAACAGCCCCACGTCAGCAACGATGCGCGCCACCACCATGCGCTCTTCCATGTCGAGTTCTGCGATAGCCGCACCGCCCCCGGGCGCCGCAACAAAAGCCTTCACTCGCCGCTCCGTTGCATGGTCGCCCACAAGCCGTAGGAGTGCATCGCTTGCACGTCTACTTCCATCTGCTCGCGGCCGCCGGTTGAGACCACTGACTTGCCGTTCTCATGGACCTCGCGCATGCGCGCCTCGGCGTCGACTTTGGAGAAGCCAAAGTAGGTCTGGAACACCAACGTGACGTAACTCATGAGGTTGACGGGATCGTTCCAGACGATGGTGACCCAGGCATCGGCCGTGCGCGTCGCGAGCGAACCTTCGCGCTGCAGCTCCTGATCAGTGGACACGCGCCTAGCCTACGGCGACACGCGTATGAGGAGTGCGTGAGGCGCGCTGTCTAAACCCCGCGTGCTCCCACTCTTAGTGCGGCGATCGTCACTGAGCACCGCGTGAGGCGCACTGCCCGCACCCCGCGCGCTCCGACTGGCACGGCCATCGTCACTGAGCACCGCGTAGAAGCCCAGCGGGAGCACTCACGAGACAAGTGAGGCTGAT
>JAEYYZ010000184.1 GCA_023428185.1 Actinomycetes bacterium | reverse complement strand
CCGGCCACGAGCACACCCCACAAGGCGCCCGCGAATCGCGCAGACGGTGACAACCGAAGGCTGGTCATTTCTTCTCCTCAATAACGATGGTGTTGGCGTAGGCGTCGTCGGACACGGAGAGGGTGATCACCGGGTCCCCGGGATTGGTGAGGGTGACGTAATCACCCTCCTCGCCTGGGTAATTGCACGTCAGGTCGCGATCCGCGAAGTGAACGATCGCTTGCGCCCACCCATCGCTCACCACACGCACGCTGGTGCCTTGGGGAACGGTCACGGTAGTGGTAGCCGCAACCATGGGGAAGGTCGCGTCTTCAGTAACAGGGCCGGGAACGGTGATGCGGGCGGTGCCGCTTGTCGTGTCAGCAACAAACCCTGGCTCGTCCCAGCACTCACCTGTGAAGACCACTGTCTGGTAGTCCTCCGCGAAGTTGATGGTGGGGTCCACGGCGTGGGGAATGTCGAATACTTCGGTGACCGTGAAGTCCACCGCGGGTTTGTCATCGCGGTAGGAGTCCAGGAGTTGAGGGTGCCACCACAGCAGCAAGAGTGCCGGGAACATACCCAGAGCACCGAGGAAGCCCAAGAACCCGAGCTTGCGGCCGGAGAGCGAGACCATGATCAGGATCACGCCCAGGCCCGTGAGGAACACCATGCCCCACGCGAGCGGGGAGTAGATGGCCAGCAAGCCTTCGCGCGACGCCCACGCCGTGCCTGCGGCGGAAATCAAGGCCCACGCCAGCACGGTGAGGTGAAAACCTGCACCGGGTCCCGGCACTCGAGGAGGCCGTGGTCGGGCGGTCGCTGGCGTAGGCGGCGGGGTGCGAGGTGCTTGGGGGGTGGTGGGCTTGGCCACACCACCCGCTGCTTGTGCCGGAGAAGGGGCGGTGGTGGTGTACGGGCCACCGGACGATGCCGCGGCGCGCGCCTGCTGGGGCGTCAGGGCATAAACGGGCTCAGTCCCGTCAGTGCGGCGATCCGCGCTGGACGAGCTGGACCGCCTCGAGATGAAGATGACAAGAGCCACGATTCCAAAGAGAACGAGGAACGGCAGCACGAGCGCAAGCAGGATGGCAAGCGCGCGTGCCACGGCCGCGACATCGAAGGAACCGGGGTCCACGTTGACCCAGTTGCGGCCCCAAGGCCGGGCGTCACTGAAACTCGCTATGCCAACGACACCAAAGATGGCAATACCGATGAGCGCGCCAACATTGGTGACGCCCCGGCCAAAGTCTTGAATCACAATCCGCCCCTCCGCGTCCGGGAGCACCGCCCAACCAAAGGCATACGCGAGCATCACAACAGGGAACAAGAAGAACCCCACCACAATGACGATGAGTCGGGCTGGCCACGGCGCGAGCCCCACGCGGGAGCCCGCTCCAGAGATGACGCCGCCGAGTATGCCCTCGGGGCCGCGGACCACGCCCCAGCGTCGTACGGCTTGAAAGAACGCGGCCTCGGGTGCCGCAGTGTCGTCTGTGCTCATGATTCGAGTGTGGCCTCGACGGGTTGCGTGGCGCTATGAGGGAAGCCCCTGATCGCACCCTGATCTTTCGTGGCGGGGTACGTTCAGCGACCCCTGAGGGAGCGTGATGGCGGGTGCCAGTGTTCGTCGCATGTGTGACGATGTCACCATGGCTTCCACGCGCATCGCACGTCCACTGGACCGTGCGTCCACCGCGCCTCAATGGTGGCGCGGAATAGTGGGCCTCGCCTTGGTTCTCATCGCGGTGGCTTTGTACTTGGTGCGGGCGGGTTTCGAGGAGTTGCCTCCCTGGATTATCCCGTTGCTGGTGTTCGGGGTGGGGCTCACCTTGGTGTGGAGCCCCCTCGACAGTGCGGTCGCGGACGATGCCCGCAGGCCCGATGTTGCTGGTTTGTTCTCGCGCGACGCATGGGTGCGTTTTCTACTGGGTGTTGCAGGCGTGGGGTGGGCCGGTTGGTGGTTAGCCACGTGGGAGTTTACGAGGTCCGCCACCACGCGGGCCATTGTGGTGCCCGCCGTGCTGACGGTGGCGCTTGTGCTGGTGTTCGCGCCCTGGTGGCTGCGCTTGATCAGGCAAGTGAGTGTGGAGCGGCAACAACGCGTCAGAGAGTTCGAGCGGGCAGAAATTGCCGCCCACTTGCACGATTCCGTGCTCCAAACCCTCACGTTGATCCGCGCCAAAGCGGATGATCCTGAGGCAGTGATGCGCTTAGCGCGAGCACAAGAGCGCGACTTGCGTTCCTATCTTTACCAGGGGCGACGTTCAGCGGAAGAGTCCATAGCCACCGCCTTAGATGAAGTGGTGAGCGAGATCGAAGTGCTCAATTCCGTGGCCGTGGACCTGGTCACTGTGGGTGATGGTCCCACCACCACGCCCATGCGTGCCGCCGTGCAAGCTGCTAGAGAGGCTCTTCACAATGCCGCGCGCCACGGCCGCCAGCCCATCTCCATCTACGCCGAACTCAGCCACCATGTGCTGGAAGTATTTGTGCGCGACTCTGGACCAGGGTTTGATGTGGATGGCGTGGCACCGGACCGCCTTGGCATTGCTCACTCGATCGTGGGCAGAGTGGCGCGGCACGGCGGCAAAGCCGTGGTTTCGTCTGCACCCGGCAGTGTGACCGAGGTTCATATCACCGTTCCTAGGGAGGAACCATGAGCATCCGCGTTGTCATCGTTGACGACCACGACGTGATCCGGGTGGGTGTCCGCGAGTCACTCGACGACGACCTTGACGTGGTGGGTGAGGGCCGGGACGTGGAGTCCGCAATTGAGGCAGTCCGCGTCACGGCTCCGGACGTGGTGATTCTCGATGTGCACCTGCCGGGCGGCACCGGCGGTGGAGCTCTTGACGTGCTTGCCGAAGTGCTTCGTTTTCCCCAGCCGCCGACCGTGCTCGCATTGTCCGTCTCAGATGCTGCCGACGACGTCGTTGCCGTCATTCGCGCCGGGGCGCGCGGTTACGTCACCAAATCCATCTCAGGGCCTGACTTGTCCGACGCCGTGCGGCGGGTGGCATCGGGCGATGCGGTGTTTTCGCCACGGCTCGCTGGTTTTGTGCTCGACGCGTTCAACGCCGCCGGTGGTGAAGTGGCCGCCGCCGACGAAGACCTCGACAAACTCACCGAACGTGAACAAGAGGTGATGCGGCTCATCGCCCGGGGATACACCTACCGCGAGGTGGGGGAGAAGCTCTTCATCTCCATCAAGACGGTGGAGACGCACGTGGGCAAAGTCCTGCACAAACTGCAATTGTCCAACCGGCACGAA
>JAEYYZ010000161.1 GCA_023428185.1 Actinomycetes bacterium | reverse complement strand
GCCCCGGTCAGGGCATCGAGCAAAGCCTGTACTTCGCGGTCCACGATCACCGCGTACAAACCCTCTTTGCCGCCAAAGTGCTCGTAGACCACAGGTTTGGAAACATCGGCTCTCGAGGCAATCTCCTCGACCGACGTACCCTCGAACCCCTTCTCCGCAAACAGGGCTCGTCCCACCTCCAGAAGCTGCTCACGGCGCTGCCGCGCTGTCATTCTTGCCTTCGGTATGCGCTTCGCCTCGTCCGTCACAGTCCTAGTGTGCCCGTAGGCCTGGCAGAATAGACACCGGCGGGGGCAATCCCCCGCGATCCGCTCTTGTGTAATGGCAGCACGCAGGCCTTTGGAGCCTTGCAGTCTAGGTTCGAATCCTAGGGGCGGAACGTTGGTCGATAGAATGATGCGAGCGGGCCCACCACGGCCCGCAGGGCCCGGAGGAAGCGTGTGAGCACTACCCGTCCAGCCGCCGTGATGATCCTTGCGGCAGGCGAGGGTACCCGCATGAAGTCCGCTACTCCCAAGGTGATGCACACCATTGCTGGCCGCTCTTTACTCCATCACGCCATAGCCGCTGCTCAGGGCCTCGAGCCGCAGCGTTTGGTTGTGGTGGTGCGCCACGAACGTGACCGCGTAGCAGCTCATGCTGTGGAGGCTGCGCCCGATGCGCTCGTTGCGGATCAAGACGACGTCCCGGGCACCGGCCGTGCCGTGTGGTGCGGCCTTACGGCCCTGGACGCCACGGCCATGGCCGCGGCCGTGGCGCGGGGCGAAGTAGAGCGCGGCGGAGCTGGTGCCGCGAGCCTTGATGGCGCAGTGGTGGTCACCTCGGGTGACGTGCCGCTGGTCACTGCTGAATTACTGGCGGGTCTACTTGAAGCCCACGCTGCAGGCGGCAACGCCGTCACCGTGATGAGTGCTCAGGTGAGCGACGCCACGGGCTATGGCCGCATCGTGCGCGACAGCGCGGGGGCGGTGACGGGAATCGTGGAGCACAAGGACGCCTCCCCTGACCAGCTTGCCATCACCGAGATCAACGCCGGCTTGTACGTTTTTGACGCCAACACCTTGCGGGATGCTCTTGGCCAGCTCAGCACTGACAATGCCAGCGGCGAGCTGTACCTGACGGATGTCATTGCTATCGCTCGCGAGGCTGGCAAGGCAGTGGGCGCGTATGTGGCACCTCGCGCTCGCGCCGTTGAGGGAGTCAACGACCGCGTTCAACTCGCTGCAGCCGCAGCGGAACTCAACCGCGACATCCTCGAGAAGTGGATGCGGTCCGGCGTGACAATCGTGGACCCTGCCACCACCTGGGTGGACGCCACCGTGGACCTCGCCCAAGACGTCGTGCTGCTGCCAGGCACCCAATTGCACGGGGCCACGTCCGTGGCCGCTGGTGCGAGCATCGGGCCGGATACTACCTTGACCGATGTTGAGGTGGGCGAAGGCGCGAGCATTGTCCGTAGCCATGGTTCCCTTGCGGTCATCGGTGCGGGCGCGCAAGTAGGCCCGTTCTCGTATTTGCGGCCCGGTACGCACTTGGGTGCGGACGGGAAGATCGGCGCTTTTGTGGAAACCAAGAACGCGGTCATTGGCAAACACTCCAAGATCCCGCACCTGAGCTATGTGGGCGACGCGACCATTGGCGATCACACCAACATTGGTGCCGCAACGATCTTTGCCAACTACGACGGCATCAACAAGCACCACACCACCGTGGGCGATCACGTGCGCGTGGGCTCAGACAACACGTTGATTGCGCCGCTCACCATTGGCGACGGGGCATACACCGGGGCTGGCACCACTGTGCGGCAAGACGTTCCCCCTGGCGCTCTCGCCATCAATTCTTCCCCTCAGCAAAATGTGGCGGGCTGGGTGGCGCGGCGCAGGCCGGGCACACCGAGTGCGCAAGCAGCAGAAAAGGCGGCGCAGGCCCCGAGCCAACCGCTATCGTCATCGCAAGATCCAGCGTCGTAACCCAGGAGCGCCATGAGCACCGTCATCTCCCACGCGAGCGAGCGCCGACTGGTTGTTGCCAGTGGTCGTGCCCATCCCGAACTGGCCGAGGAAGTGGCCGAGCAGCTCAACATTGAACTGCTGCCCACCACTGCCTACACGTTTGCGAACGGCGAACTCTACGTTCGCTTTGGTGAGAGCGTGCGCGGCGCGGACGTGTTTGTGTTGCAGTCCCACGCGGCCCCCATCAACGAGGCCATCATGGAGCACTTGGTGATGGTGGATGCGATGAAGCGCGCATCTGCCAAGTCCATCACCGTGGTGATGCCTTGCTACGGCTACGCGCGCCAAGACAAGAAGCACAAGGGCCGCGAGCCCATCAGCGCCCGCCTCATGGCAGACCTCTTCACCACCGCTGGCGCACACCGCATCATGTCGGTGGACCTGCACACCTCGCAGATTCAGGGCTTCTTCAACGGTCCCGTGGACCACTTGTGGGCCATGCCGTTGCTTGCTCAGTACGTGCGCTCGCGCGTGGCACCTGACAACCTCACCATTGTCTCGCCCGATGCCGGTCGCGTGCGTTTGGCCGACCAGTGGTCAGACCACATGGGCGCGCCACTCGCAATCATCCACAAACGTCGCGACCCCGCTGTGCCCAACCAAGTCAAGGTTCACGAGCTGGTCGGTGAAGTTGAAGGCCGCACGTGTGTGCTTGTCGACGACATGATCGACACCGGCGGGACTATTGTGCAGGCCGCGAATGCCTTGTTTGAGAATGGGGCCAAGGACGTGCTGGTAGCTTCCACTCACGGGCTCTTGTCAGGGCCGGCGGTGGAGCGCTTGCGCGATTCGGGCATCTCTGAGGTGGTCGTGACGGACACTTTGCCGATCCCCGAGGAAAAGCGCTGGGACGGCCTCACCGTGCTGTCGATCGCGCCGCTCATCGCGCGAGCTATCCGCGAGGTCTTTGACGACGGCTCGGTGACGAGCCTCTTCAACGGGAACGTTTAGCCCCTCCTGCGCCGACCTCGGCCTTTCGCTCCCGGCCGCCTTTCGCGGCCAAATCGTCACTCAGCACCGAATTGGCGCCGCAGGGTAGCTCCGGTGTGACTCGTGGTGCACATGTGACACCAAACCGGTGCTGAGTGACGCTTCGGGGGAGGAGCAGGGGCAGGGGCCGCGCCCGGCACACCGCGGCAGCGGGACCCGCCCCTAAGCGCACTCGTAAACGCGCTGGCCAGCAAACCCGTCCATCGCGATGACCCACTCGCCGTCCGGCCGCTCCCACGCGAACACCGACCGAGCGTCCAAGAACTCGTCCACCGTGGCATACGGGTACGCCAGGGCAGGCTCGATGTCTGCGCCCCACGACAGGTCCTTCATGGTCTGCCACACGGCCGCGGAGACCGCGTTGCCGCCTGCGACAGGCAAGTACACGTCGCCGCCCAGCCGATGGGTTCCCGCTTGTTCCCACTGAGAGGGGTTGAAGGTTGTCGCCAACGTCTCGTCTGGTCCAAAGCACGCCAACGATGCTGACACCACTGGCCACTCCATGTCGGTTCCGTCCCACGGCGAGGGGTGGGAGAAGGTGTCCACGCCGTCGTCCCACGTCACGGCGCCTTCTCCATACCACTCGCCGGTGAACGCAGACTCGGAGGGAATGAACGCTCCGTATGGCGTCTCGATGCCAAACCGAGAATCCACCAAGCCGGGGACGTCCGCCTCACCTCGGTACTCGACCAACGTCGACGCCCCAAGCGCCACAATGTCGTGGCGGTCGCTGCGCCCCAAATAGTCAGCCTCATCGGGGCTGAGCGTGATGCCCGGGAAGCCGTTCGCGTCGCCAAATGCGTGTGTGCTGCTGGCCCAGTCGGAACCAGCCAAGCGCGCGGTCTTCAGCACCCACCCAGCAACAGGCTGCACCTCCACCGGATATGTCAGCGAGTCGTACCGCGTGGTGTTGTCCAGCGAGCGGCCGGGCATCTCCCAGTCGGAACTCCAGTCCAAGCAGGTGTCCAGCACGCGAGCGGACGGGCATGTGATCATGCGCGCCCCCGCGTCGTCAATCTCAAACATTGCGTACACGGGGAAGCCCGCGGTGTACAGGTCAAAGTAGGCGGGTACCGCTACCACGATGGTCGCGGCTCCGCGCGCGCCCACTTCGTAGTACTGGTAGTCGTCCTCGATCCCAAAGTCCGGGTAAGAGAGCAGGCCCAGGTTGTCGATCGCGACAGGGGAGTGCCAGGTCTCGCCAGTGGTGGGAGATTCAAGGCGCGCCAAGATCGCGACGTCGTCGCCTGAGACGATCTCGTGCGGTGGTTCCGGGGTGACAGAAGCCGATGCCGTGGGCGCCGAAGAAGCGCTCGGTGAAGCCTCCGGGTCCGTTGAGGGGGAACATGCGGTGGCTGCCAGCGCGACCAGGGTCGCTAGGCCGGCTAGGCGTGCCGAGGAGGCGGAGCGTGCGGGGGTTGCGGTCATGACGAGTTCCTCACTTTCACTACACGACGTGTGTGAAGCATCGGATGGTTGACAACCGCTACACTAGTCAGGTTCCTCGGCGAGGCCGGGCCTTACGGCGCTGGCGTTATCGACGCGGCAGATGCTGAGCCTGCCTTGCCGTGGCCCATCTGACCGACCGAGGAGAACATCGC
>JAEYYZ010000117.1 GCA_023428185.1 Actinomycetes bacterium | reverse complement strand
CGCAGTGGAGCGGCGGCGGAACACCAACAACACCAGCCCAACAGTGGTCGCGAACCCCGCGAACAAACTCATGGGCAAGGTGAGGTTGTGATACGTGTGCTCGTCAAGTCCAATGGCTTGAGTCCACTCAATGGGTACCAAGAGCCCCAGCATGTGCCCAAAGAGCACCGCAATGATCCCGTAGTGGAAAAGAGGCGAGGCTATGCGCATGATGCGGGACTCGTAGATCTGAGTGGAGCGAGTAGTCCACCCAAAGCGGTCATAGCGGTAGCGCCAGATGAGCCCGGAAACCAGAATGGCGAGGCATGCATACGGCAAGGCCGTCCACAGTAGCAACGATGCCACGGGCAGTTCTGCTGCCCCTGCAGCTGGATCCACGGAGAGAATCATCGGCGGCCTCCTTGGGCTGCGAGCGACGGATGCGAGGGGAAGGGATCAAGGCCCACCATCTCGGTGGGTGGGCCAGAGCGGGCGAGGTCTTCCATGCGCTCCCTAATCTCCGGTGTGAGCGCGGGCATGGTGGCAAGAACTGCGTCCACCAGCAAGGAGTAGGGGGAACCTGCGCCCCTCAAACCTTCGGCGAGCAGGCCGATTCCTACGCGGTTCTCCACGAGTAAGGCATCACCCGTGAGCTGGTTGCCTATGGCGGCGAATTCAAGCACCACGCTCAAGTGATCGGGGAGCTCGTTGTCGCCCAGCTCGTAGCCGGAGGCCAAGTACGCCTGCTTGAACCGCAGCAGCGCAAAGCCTCGGTTGCGCGTGTCCCCGTCCGTCCAGAAGGACAAGTACGGAGCCGTCTTTCGGCGCATGTCAAAGGTGTCCACGTAATGCTGCTGGGCTTGCTCCCAGGTCATCGCGTCAAAGGCATCCAAGAAAGAGCGCACATGTGCGGCCGCCGGGGAGGAGTCCACGCGCATGGCCTCGCGGATCTCAGGCAAGCGTTCGGCAAGTTCGTGATCCGGGTACCACAGCAGCCAGGCCACGGCCATGCGCACTGAGGCGTGGGACTCAGTCATCGGAGTGCCTTCGCACTGTGGGGATGCCTAGCGGCACGCCTTTGCGGTCCCAGTGAGGCAAGTTCACCGAATCGGATGTCACGGAGGTCACCAAGGGGACTTGTCGATCGCCTTGAAGTACGTGGAAGGCATCCGCGGAGACGGTTCGCGGGCCTTCCCCGCCAGGCCCGCCCACCGCGTCCAGCGAACACGCGAGGTCGTCGAGTTCTTTGGCCACCTCGTTGTGCGCGGCGGGGATGACGTAGCGGTCCTCGTACTTGGCGATGGCGAGCAAGTGGTAAAGCTCCAGGATGGAGTCTTCGCTGAGGCCCACGGCGGCGGGAATGTCTGGTCGCGTGGGGTTACCGAGGTTCTGATCGCGCATATACGAACGCATCGCGGCGAGGGTGTCGAGCGAACGCAACACCGGAGCCACGTCGCCTGCAGTGAACAGTTCCGCCAGGTACTCCATGGGGATTCGCAGTGATCTCAACGCGCCAAAGAGATTGCCGGCGTCCTCGGCATCGTGCCCTGTCTCTTTGAGTGCGTCCGCTACAGGCGAGAGCGGCGGGATGTACCAGACCATGGGCATCGTCCGGTATTCGGGGTGTAGCGGCAGGGCCACCCTGAACTCCTTGGCGAGCCGGTACACCGGCGACTTCTGTGCGGCGATGAGCCAGTCCTCTGGGATGCCTTCGTTGCGTGCAGCGGCAAGTACCTCTGGGTCGTGAGGGTCGAGGATCAGGTCAAGTTGCGCTTCATACAGGTCTTGCGGGTTGGGTGTAGCGGCGGCCGCGGTGACCTTGTCTGCGTCGTAAAGGAACAACCCCAAGTATCGAAGTCGACCCACACAGGTCTCGGAGCAAATGGTGGGCAAGCCTGCCTCGATGCGTGGGTAGCACATGGTGCACTTCTCGGCTTTGCCGGTGGCGTGGTTGAAGAACACCTTCTTGTACGGGCAGCCTGTGACACACATGCGCCAGCCTCGGCACGCGTCTTGATCCACCAAGACGATGCCATCTTCTACCCGCTTGTACATGGCGCCCGAGGGGCAGGCGCTCACACAAGCCGGGTTGAGGCAGTGTTCACAAATGCGCGGCAAGTAGAACATGAACGCCTTCTCGTATTCGAAGGCAATGGTGTGGGACAACTGGTCTTGGAGTTTGCGCACCACGGGATCCATGGGTCCGGTCTCTGGTGCGCCGGCAAGGTTGTCGTCCCAGTTCGCGGACCACGTGATGCGCATGTCTTTGCCGGTAATGGCGGACTTGGGCCGTGCCACCGGTGAGGTGCGCCCTTGAGGTGCACTCAGCAGGTTGTCGTAGTCGTAGGTCCACGGCTCGTAGTAGTCGTCAATCCCCGGCAAGGTGGGGTTGTTGAAGATTGAGGCCAAGCGCTTAAGCCTGCCGCCTTGCTTGAGAGTGAGCTTGCCCCGCTTGGTGAGCTTCCACCCACCCTTCCACTTCTCTTGGTCCTGGTAGGTGCGCGGGTAACCCAATCCGGGGCGAGTCTCCACATTGTTGAACCACACGTACTCCACGCCATCGCGGTTGGTCCACGCTTGCTTGCACGTCACCGAGCACGTGTGACATCCAATGCACTTGTCAAGGTTCATCACCATGCCCACTTGAGCCATGACTTTCATCAGTACGTCACCTCCTGTGAGCGGCGGCGAATCACTGTGACTTCATCGCGCTGGTTGCCGGTGGGGCCCAAGTAATTGAAGGCAAAGGAAAGCTGGGCGTACCCACCCACTACGTGAGTGGGCTTGATCATGAGACGTGTCAAGGAGTTGTGGATTCCTCCGCGTTGGCCCGATGCCTCGGCAATGGGTACATCGACCACGCGGTCTTTCGCGTGATACATGTACACGGTTCCTTGAGGCATGCGGTGACTCACCACGGCTCGAGCCACGACTACGCCGTTGCGGTTGTAGGCCTCGATCCACTCGTTGTCCTTGACGCCAATGGCTGCCGCGTCTTCAACGCTCATCCACAGGTCAGGGCCGCCTCGCGACAGTGACAACATGTGTTGGTTGTCTTGGTAGTTGGAGTGGATGGACCACTTGGAGTGGGGGGTGAGATATCGGACGGTGACTTCCAGAGCATCACCTTTGGTCTGATCCCCGTACAGCCGATGCATGTTGAGCGTGGGCCGGAAGATGGGCAAGTTCTCGCCCATTTCCGCCATCCAGTCGTGGTCGAGGAAGAAGTGCTGCCTGCCCGTGAGCGTGTGCCACGGCTTGAGCCGCTCCACGTTGATGGCGAAGGCTGTGTACCGACGGCCGCCGTGCTCCGAACCTGACCATTCCGGGCTCGTGATCACCGGCACTGGGCGCGCCTGCGTGTCCGGGAAGGTGATGTGTTTGCCTTCGTTGTCCAGGGCCAGGTCTGCAAGCGGTTGACCGGTACGACGCTCCAGGTCGCGGAAGCCTTCAACCGCGACGCGGCCGTTGGTGGTACCGGATAAGGCCAAGATCGCTTCGCATGCACGCGTGGCCGTGGTGAGTGAAGGGCGGCCCGCTGCCGGGCCTGACGCGATCACGCCGTTGATTCCTGCGAGACGTTCCACTTCCTTGGTGACATCAACCTTGACACCCTTGGTCTGAGTGCCGAGCTTCTCCATGAGTGGACCAAGGGCAGACCATTTGGCGCCGAGTTGCGTGTAGTCGCGCTCCACGAGCACAAACTTGGGGGCAGTCTGTCCTGGGATGAAAGGTGCGGAGCCGTCTCGCCAGTCGGCGACCTTGCCTGAAGGCACGGCCATGGCGTCGGGCGTGTCGTGTTGAAGTGGAACCGCCACCAAATCGTGAACCTTCTCCACGTGACCCACCGTGAGTTCCGAGACCTTTTGTGCGAGTTCGTGGAAGGTGTCGTAGTCGCTCTTTGTTTCCCACGGCGGGTTAATGGCGGGAGTGAAGGCGTGGATAAACGGGTGCATGTCGGTTGACGAGAGGTCGTGCTTCTCGTACCACGTGGCAGTGGGTAGCAACACGTCAGAGAACAATCCTGTTGACGTCATGCGGTAGTCCATGGAGACCAGCAGGTCCAACTTGCCCTCGGGTGCTTCCTCGTGCCACTCCACATCCCGCGGCCGTTGATCAGCCGAGCGCTCTTGGGCGGTCGCTGCAGAGTGAGTGCCTAACAAGTGGCGCAAGAAGAACTCGTTGCCTTTGGCACTCGAACCCAACAGGTTGGCACGCCACACTGTGAGCACCCTGGGCCAGTTGCGCTCGGCGTCGGGATCTTCCACCGCGAACTTCACCTCGCCAGAGGTGAGTTTGTCCTTCATGAAGGCGCCCGGGTCCTTGCCCGATGCCACGGCCTCCTCGCCCAGCGCGAGGGCGGAGGTGTCGAACGTGGGGAAGGACGGCATCCAGCCTGAACGTGCCGACTGCGCCAGCACGTCCATGGAGGTCATGCCTTCAAAACTGCCTTTGCCTAGAGGTGAGGCAATGTCCGCAGGCGTCATGCCGTCGTAGCGCCACTGGTTGGTGTTGATGTAGAAGAACCCGGTGCCGATCATCTGTCGGGGAGGTCGCGCCCAGTCCAACCCAAAGGCAAGTTGCGCCCAGCCTGTGACGGGGCGGCACTTCTCTTGGCCCACGTAATGCGCCCAACCGCCGCCGTTGACGCCTTGGCAACCGGTCAGAGTCACCAATGCCAAGAAGGTGCGGTAGATGGTGTCCGAGTGGAAGTAGTGGTTGGTGCCAGCGCCCAAGATGATCATGGAGCGGCCGCCTGAGTCTTGCGCGTTCTGAGCAAACTCCCGGCCGATGCGTGCCGCTTGCTCGGCGGGAACACCCGTGATTCCCTCTTGCCACGCGGGGGTGTACGGCTCAGGGTCGTCATAGTCGGCAGGCCACTCGCCAGGTAGGCCGTCTCGCCCCACACCGTATTGAGCGAGCATCAAGTCAAAGACTGTGGTGACCAACACCTCGCCGGACACAGTGTCCAGTGGTGCGGTGGGCACGCCGCGGCGCAACACCCCGCCGCGTTCGTCCACGTCCTGGCCCACGTCAAAGCGAGGCAAGAGCACCTCTGCGGTGGAGGTGCCGCTCGCTCCGTGCAGGGACAAGGCAGGGTCGAGGCCCTCGAGGTCGAGGTTCCACTTGCCTTCGCCTTCTTGGCCAAACCGGAACCCCAGAGAGCCGTTGGGCACCGCGGGCCGGCCCGTGGCGGAATCAATCAGCACGGTCTTGAAGGCTGCATTTTCGCTGGTATCGCCTAAGTCGGCCGCGGTGACGAACTTGCCGGGCACGTACGCGCCATCCCGCTCCGTGAGCGTGATCAAGAACGGGAGGTCTGAATATCGCTTCACGTAGTCGACAAAGCGCGGAACGGTGCGTTCCACAAAGAACTCCTTGAGCACCACATGGCCCATGGCCATGGCGAGTGCGCCATCAGTGCCGGGGTGCGGGTTCATCCATTCGTCGGCGAACTTGGTGTTGTCCGCGTAGTCGGGAGAGACGGTTACTACCTTTTGGCCCCTGTAGCGGGCCTCTGCCATGAAGTGAGCGTCCGGGGTGCGGGTGACGGGAACGTTGGCGCCCCACATGATGAGGTATGCGGCGTTGAACCAGTCGGCGGATTCGGGGACGTCGGTCTGATCGCCAAACACTTGCGGCGATGCCACAGGCAAGTCGCAATACCAGTCGTAGAAGCTCACCATGGACCCGCCCATCATGGAGATGAAGCGAGCTCCTGCCGCGTGCGAAGCCATGGACATTGCAGGAATGGGCGAGAAGCCAAAGATGCGGTCAGGGCCATGCGCTTTGAGCGTGTGGACGTGAGCGGCAGCGATGATCTCTTTGGCCTCCTGCCATGTGGCGCGCACCAAGCCGCCCTTTCCGCGAGCCTGTTGGTAGCGTCGGCGTGTCTCAGGGTTGGAAACCACTGCAGTCCACGCGTCCACGGGGTCTGGGTTGTCTCTCTTGGCAGCCCGGTACGCCTCGAGCAGCACACCGCGAATGTACGGATACTTCACGCGTGTGGGGGAGTAGGTGTACCACGAGAACGCCGCGCCGCGAGGGCAGCCGCGGGGTTCGTACTCGGGGCTGTTGGGTCCCACTGAGGGGTAGTCCGTCTGCTGGGTCTCCCAGGTAATCACACCGTCTTTGACATACACCTTCCACGAGCACGAGCCGGTGCAGTTGACGCCATGAGTGGAGCGCACGATCTTGTCGTGACTCCAGCGGTCCCTGTAGAAGACGTCAGCTTGCCGCCCGCCCTCCAGAGTGACGGTGCGCAGATCGGCCGATGCCGTGCCTTCGTGGAAGAAGCGTCCCGCGCGGATGAGCGGGTTGCCTACGACATCGGAGGTGTGATCGTCTTTGGTCACTGAGACTCCTTGGGGGAGGGGGTTGATGCGGCGGTTGTAGCGACAAACTCGGGCTCTGTGTCTGGGCGGGTCAAGCGTGCTCTGCACACTCCTGGGCGCACCCACACGTCAAAGCCGGCCAGGCCCACTGGTTGGCCGGTGCGTTTGAGCACGCCGGAAACAAGTTCGGCGTGGACGGTGCAAATCATGGGGTGGTCTGCAATCAGGCTCGCGTAGGGACATGCCGCCACAACGATCGTGTCACCGATCGCATCGGATCGCGCGTCGAACCCCACAGTCCGCAGAGCTTCCACAGCCACTGCCACGGCTGCGTCCAGGTCAGCCACGGTCTCAATGTGCGGCACTGATTCCAGCCAGCGCCGGGCCGTGGCCACTGCAACCTCGTCCGCGGTGTGGAGGCGGAGCGCCTGTTCCAGTTGTTGTTCAAAATGGTCGTAAGGGGCCGATGCCAGCGCGGTGGCGACGTAACGTGCTTTGGGGCGGCCGCGACCTGCTGGAACGGCCGGGGCCCGTTCAACGAGGCCCGCCGCAAGCAAGACGTCCAAGTGGTGACGGGCGGTATTGATGTGCAGATCAGAGCCTGCTGCAATCGCTTCAACGCTCAGGGGTCCGGGCGCGGTCCGCAATGCGTCCACTATCGCTCTTCGCGAGCCCGCTAGGACTGATCCGTGGCGCCCCGAAGGCGCTCCAAGCGCCATGACGTGCATGAGCGCACGCTCAATCTCATCGGCGGGATCACTCACAGGACTTTCCTAGCACGTTTTTCCCAAAAAATCATTTCTCACCATAAGTATTGCCGATAGTGTAAAAGGCGCTAGCCTGATGCCAGAAAGTCGGCACCGTCGCCCAGGAGTTCGTATGGAAGTGAACCAAGCCCACGCCCCACGTGGAGCCACTCGGGTCCTCGTCATAGCCACAGTGGGGTTCACCCTCATGTTTGCTGTGTGGCTGATGTTCGGCGTCCTAGGAGTCGCGATCCGCGACGAGTTTGGACTCACTGACAGTCAATTCGCGTGGTTGGCCTCGGTAGCGATCCTCAACGGCGCGCTGTGGCGCTTGCCCGCCGGTGTGGCGGCGGATCGCTACGGCGGGCGGCTTGTCTCTACCGTGCTGCTCATCCTCACTGCGGTGCCCGCGTTTCTGCTCGCACTCACCACGCGGGGGGACGCCACCACCTACACCACCTTGTTGGTGCTCGCCTTCTTTGTGGGATTCGCAGGGAACGCCTTCTCCTCTGGAATCGCTTGGGTGAGCGCATGGTGGCCGCGCGGCAAACAAGGGCTCGCGCTAGGAGTGTTTGGGGCGGGAAACGTCGGTGCCTCGGTCACCAAGTTCATAGGCCCGGCCATGATCGCCGCCATTCCTCTTGCGGGCTTTGCAGACGGCCGTATCCCGGGAGGCTGGCGCTTCATCCCCTTCATGTACGGAGTCATGCTCGTCATCATGGCCGCCGTGACGTGGTGGGGCAGCCCGCATCCAGACCGACGCCCGGGTCAAGGAAGGCCCATTCGGCAACTGTTGCAGCCTTTGCGTCAAGCACGCGTGTGGCGATTCAGCCTGTACTACGTGGTGGTGTTCGGCGCGTACGTAGCGCTCGCGGCGTGGCTGCCCAAGTACTACGTAGACGTCTACGGATTGACACTGGCGCACGCCGCGTTGCTGACGGCGGTCTTCATCTTCCCTGCGTCCCTACTGAGGCCACTAGGCGGATGGTTCTCGGATCGCCTCGGTGCCCGGCGAGTGATGTACGCCACCTTCGCGACGATGCTCGTTTCTAGTGGTGTTCTGATGATGCCTTATGGGTACATCGTGATCGCTCGCCCTGACGGAACCACCAGTGAGGTGCTTCCATGGAGCGTGGGCGTCATTCCTTTCACCGCGCTGGTGTTCGCCATGGGGTGCGCCATGGGCATTGGCAAAGCCGCAGTGTTCAAGCACATTCCCGAGTACTTCCCGCACGACGTAGGTGCGGTGGGTGGGCTTGTGGGCTCGCTGGGTGCGCTGGGGGGAGTGTTCCTCGCACCAGCTTTCGCATGGGCGTCAGGCCTGGTGGGCTTGCCTCAAGCCACCTTTGGAGTGCTGTTTGTAGTGACCGCCATCGCAGGCGTGTGGATGCACGTCACCATTGTGAAAATGCTTCACTCCGCGAGCCCCGAGCTCGCCAATCAGTTCGAGCACGGCGGGCCTGGTAACCCCGCCGCAGGGTTGTGGGGACGCAAGCGCGTGGCCCCAGCATCGACCGCAACACCCATGACGAAGGGATAACACGCATGTCTGCTCTCGCAGGGTCTGAACGGAAGCGTCGCGGCTGGCTGGAATCGTGGGACCCCGAGGAATCTTGGGACAAGCGTTTGGCATGGCGCACTCTGTCCATCACCACGTTCAATCTCACGCTGTGCTTCATTGTGTGGTTCCTGGTTTCTGCGGTAGCGCCCGCGCTCAATGGTTTGGGTTTTGGGCTCACTGTGAGCCAGTTGTATTGGTTGACCGCGATGCCCGGCCTGGCGGGTGGGCTTTTGCGCATGGTGTGGACGTTCTTGCCGCCCATCATGGGCACGCGCGCCATGGTCACGGTCACTACGGGCATGTTGCTCGTGCCCATCGTGGGTTGGGCCCTGGCGGTGCAGAATCCCCAGACGCCGTACTGGTTCCTGTTGGTACTCAGCTTCCTCACTGGCATAGGTGGCGGCGCGTTCTCTGGATTCATGCCCTCCACGTCGTACTTCTTCCCACGGGCCAAAGCGGGAACGGCGCTAGGCATTCAAGCGGGCGTTGGCAACTTTGGCGTCAGCGCTGTGCAACTGCTCACGCCATGGATCGTGAGCTTCATGCTCCTGGGCGGAGCCTTCACCGGGATCATTGGCGACCCCCAAGAGGTAGTGGACCCCGGCACTGGGGTGGCCAAGCAAGTGTGGTACCAAAACGCAGGCTACGCGTGGTCCTCGCTCACCGTGGTCGGGGTGGTGCTCGCGTGGTTCTTCCTCAAGTCCGTGCCAGTGCGTGTGGCAAAGGTCTCCGACCAGTTCGACATCTTCCGCAATAAGCACACGTGGATCATGACCTTGCTCTATGTCATGACTTTTGGTGCCTTCTCCGGCTTTGCCGCGGTGTTCGGCCTGCTCATCAAGGCGCGTTACGGCACCGAGGTTTTTGGCGACGAAGGCATCAGTCCCGCGAAGTACGCCTTCCTGGGTGCCCTGGTGGGGTCCGCAGCCCGGGTGATCTTTGGTCCCGTGGCGGACCGGCTCGGCGGTGCACGCGTCACGGTGGTATCCGGCGTGGGCATTGCTCTCAGTTGCGCCTACACGGCGTTGCAATTGTCACCGGACTCTGCGGACGACTTTCCCCGGTTCCTCTGGGGAATGCTTGCGATCTTCCTGTTCGCGGGGATAGGCAATGCTTCCACTTTCAAGCAGATGCCCGGCATCTTTGAACGACGCCAATCCGGCGGGGTGATTGGCTTCACCTCTGCGGTGGCGGCGTTTGGCCCGTTCTTCTTCAGCATCATCTTGGTGGCGGTGGAGCCTGCTCTGCTGTTCTGGTGGTGGTCAGGGATTTCGGTACTGGGCATCGGCCTTACGTGGTGGTTCTATGCCCGACGAGGTGCCGAGAAGCCCTGCTGATGGAGGTGCTACCGAGCGTTAGAGTGCGTAGGCCTCAAGCCCCGCGGGAAGTCCGAATGTCACGTGTTGGCCAAGCGCGATCGTGGCCGCCTCGGTCACGTCAATGTCGGCCGCTACCGACTGTCCGTACACCCGCACATAGTCGCCGCGAGGCTCGATGGCGGTGACCGCCTCTGAGATAAGAGCCCCATCGGGCCCTGGTTGCTTGCTGTTCACGCTGACAAGAGTGGGGCGCACGGCGATGGCAGCCCGCACGCCTTGGCCAGGGCCACTGACCACCGGGACGGTAGCGCCTGAGTCCACCACGAGTGCGCCTTTGCGCATCACGCCTGTCAGGAGTTGCCTGCCCGCCATGCGCGCGCCGAACGCGGTGCGGGGAGTGACCAATACGTGCTCCGGACGCCCTGATTCCACAATGCGCCCTGCCTCCATGACCGCAACCTCAGTGGCGAGCGTGTGCGCGTCGAGGGCGTCGTGAGTGGAAACGATGGCCGTCATGCCCTGGAGCACTGTCGCAAGCAAGCGGCGTATGTGGCTTGCTTGCTCGATATCAAGGCGAGCGAGCGGCTCGTCCAAGAGCAAGACCGCGGGCTCGCTCGCGAGGGCCCGCGCTATAGCAACACGGCGCGCCTGACCTCCCGAGAGAGTTTGAGGCGAGCGGTGTGCAAGCTCAAGGATGCCCATCTTCTCAAGCCACGCGTCGGCCTGGGCATGCGCTGCTTTGCGGTTTGCGCCTTGGGCGCGAGGTCCAAAGGCCACGTTCTCCCGTACCGACATGGTGGGGAACAATTCATCGTCTTGAGTGACCAAGCCAACGCCTCGCTGTCGCGCAAGCACCTGCCTTGACCCGCTTGCGAAGCTCACACCACCCACCGAGATATGCCCGTCGTCCATCGCGACGATGCCCGCGATCGCCTCCAAGAGAGTGGACTTGCCCGCACCGTTGGGGCCCATGAGCACCACTGTGGTGCCGGAGCTCACCTGCAACTGGGCGTCCACGCCGCGAGGCGCCACCACCACTCGGGCATCGACGCTCACGTGGCACCCCGCACGGGCCTGTACGCCACCGCTACCACTACGACCGCAATCACCAGCAACACCAGTGACAGCGCCGCCGCTGCTTGAGGCGAGGACTCGCGCGCAAGGTAGATCTCGAGCGGAGCGGTGCGGGTGACGCCCGAAAGCGACCCGGCAAACGTGAGAGTGGCCCCAAACTCCCCTAGGGCGCGCGCGAATGCCAAGACGGCGCCGGTGGCAAGTGCGGGCGCGAGCGCCGGGAGCGTGACCCGCCTGAAGACGTAGGTGCGAGACGCGCCGAGAGTGGACGCAACGGCCTCTTGCCACCCGGAGCGCGACGCGAGAGCGGACTCCACTGACACCACCATGAACGGCATGGCCACAAAGACCTGAGCGATCACCACGGCCGTAGTGCTGAACGCGATGACGCCGCCCCACTGCTCGCCCAGGAGGCCGCGCCTGCCAAATGCGTAAAGGAGGGCCAAGCCTCCCACCACGGGAGGCAACACGAGGGGGGCGAGCACCACTGCGCGCGCCACGCCTTTGAGTGCGCCATGCAGCCGATGCAACGCGAAACCGAGCGGCACGCCCAAGACCACCACGGCGACGGTGGCCGCGGCGGCCGTGCGCAGTGACAGCTCCAATGCCGTGAGAGAGGAATCCGATGTGACGAGGGCCCAGAACTCGCCCCACGAGACCCTGGAGGCGAGCGCCACCAGGGGCACCGCCACCACCAAGGCGCCGGCCACCGCGAGAGGGGCAAGCCAACGCGGCCCGCTGACGGAGGCGGTCAAGGCGCACCGAACCCTGCGCTCGCGAGGATCGTGCGAGCCTCTTCGCTTGTGAGATAGGCGACAAACGCGGCGCTCAGTTCCGGCGAACTGGACGGAGACAAAGTGGTGGCGACGTAGGTGGTGGTGAACGCATCGGCGCCAGGGATGGGGACTTCCTCGACAGTCTTGGCTCGCGCGATATCCGTGGTGTAGACCAGACCGGCGTCGGCGTGACCCGACGCTACCTTGCCCAGCACGTCGCTGACCGCGTTCTCTTCCGAGGCCGGGCGCAAGGTCACGCCAAGGCTTTCAGCAAGGGATAAGGACACTGCTCCGCAGGGCACATGGGGTGCGCACACCACAGTCTCGACATCGTCGCGCCCAAAATCCGCAATACCGGAGATGCCTGCGGGGTTTTCGGGAGGGACGGCGATAGTAAGCCAGTTGGTCGCAAACACGAGGGGCGAGCCTGAGGCCAGTGATCCCAATTCGCTGACCCGCCGGGGGTCTGCGGACAGGAATGCGTCGGCGGGGGCGCCCTCTGCAATCTGGGCGGTGAGGTCCGTGGAGCCGCCATACGACGCCACGATGGTCACGCCGGGGTGGGAGCGCTCAAAGTCGTCAGCGAGGACTTCAAGAACGTCGGTAAGCGATGAGGCCGCAAAGACGATGAGCGTGGTCGAAGCCGCCTCCTGGGGGTCACGTGGGCCAGAGGCGCAACTCGTGCTTGCCAGTAGCACTGCCACCATGGCGACGCCAACCACTTGGCCTCTCGCGGCGCGCCTACTCTTCATGCTCGCAGCGCGGGAGTTTCAACGATCACCATGGTCGCCTTGACTACGGCGGTCGCGACGGCCCCCACCTCGAGTTGCAGCTCTGCAGCGGCCTCGGAACTCATGAGCGACACCACGCGATGAGGTCCGCACTGCAGTTCCACTTGAGCCATGACACCGTCGGCCACGACGCGGGTCACGATGCCAGTGAAGTGGTTTCGCGCCGACCTCGCCACGCCCGACTGGTCTTCCGGCGCGCTGGCGCGTGAGGCAAGCCGCGCTACATCGACACCGGCGACGGTGGTGTGTTTGCCGGGGTCCTTGGACGTGGGAATGCCCTCGGACTCCAGCCAGCGTCGCAAGGTGTCATCACTGATGCCGAGTAGCGCGGCCGCCTCACTGATCCGCAATTGCGTCATAGGCCCCACAATAGAGCCGCAAACGCGGTTCTGTGAACTCGCTAGTGACGCGTGCGCGTCAGCAGGCTAGTCCTTCCAGCGCTTGTCTCCGCAGTCCTTATTGCCGTAATCAGAACCCGCGGCATTCTCATGGCTCACAGCGACACGCGGCTTGGACTTGGGCTTTGGCGGTGGGGGCGGTGGCGGGTTGTGTGTGATGGTGGGCACATCAACCGTGAACACGCTGTCCACCACGGGCGCGGTCACCGCGCTCACGTGTGTGCCAGCAGGGGAGCCCGCAGGCGCAATGGATAGTGACGCATTGGAACCTTGCGCCATAGGTGCGACAACCACGGCGGCCGTGAGGCCAAGGATCGCCCCTACGCCAGCAACTCCGGTGAGTCGTTGACGGGCACGCCGCCTGCGCGCAACGCGTGTTTCTCGCCGCCCGTGCGGCAATACGGGAACTAGCTCAACCATCGTTCCTCCATGTGGTCATGGAAGTGCGTGGCCCTTCCCTCAGGTGTCGATGCCATGAGGGCCGGCACTGCCGTCCGGATCGTACGCGCGGACCACCCTCCGGATTGGGCGTTATGTCCGATTCTCACGATAGAGGACTGCGGGGTGATTTGTCTCGCGTACCCGGCACTTTTCTTGACCCACCCGGAGTGTCGCTCGACCCGCGCTCGGTGGTTTAGGGGGAGTGCACCGAGCGCGGGCGGCGACTACTGGTAATTGGCCACCGTGTACCAGGTGGTGCCGTCGGCTGTTTGGCCTGCGCCAGCGCCCATGACCGTCCACTTGGGGTTCAGCATGTTCTTGCAGTGTCCGTTTGACTGCATCCAGCCCACATGCGCACGCTCTATGGCGGCGCTTTGGCTGAGCCCGCTGCCATTGAAGCTCATGGCTACGTTCTCCCCACCACGCGGGCGGTTGGGGTTGTGAGCGATCGCGTCGCCCAAGGTGGCGGTGGCGTCGTCATTGGCTGCCAACTGGTTAGCCCAACCTTGCGACGCGCTCGCCAAACTACCGCTCCAGCTCAGCGCGCCGTAGCCAAAGCGTGCACGTTCGGTATTGACGGCGCTGAGCAGACCGTCGACGCTACTCGCGAGAACGGATGCTCCCCCGCCTGCCGCGCAGAAGTCGAGGTGGGCGCCCGGCACCGCCACTGCAGTGCTACCGCCGCCGTTGCGCTTTCGTCCCACCGGCGCCGGGGGCGGCGGAGGTGGCGGGAGGATGATCTCAATCTTGGGAATGTCGGCGGCAGGGTCGTAGGCATCCACTGATCCTGGTGCCGTGATGGCCTCAAGAGGCGGTGGAGTGCCAGGGACGATTGCCGCAGCCACAGGGGTGGACGTGGTAGGCAGACCTACGGCTGATGTGCCATAGAGCGCAGTGCCTGCAACCACGGCAGGAAGGAGCGCAAGAGCGATCATTCCCCGGCGGGAGCGGCGCACCTTGTGGGTGCTGACGAGTGCTTCGGTCATGCCTCCACTGTGTGACGGGTGACTCGGGACTGCCCAGTGCATGTTGAGCAGGTCACAGGGTGGCGGGGAGGTGTCCCGTACAACTCGTGAGGAAGTTCACATGAAACGCGCCCGAATTCGCCGTGCCGCGCCATGTGACATACGCCGCATCTAGCGGGGGTGTACCAGGCAGTTAGTAGAAGTCGGCAGTGCAGAACACATGGTTGGCATACCCCGCAGGTGGATTGGGTGACCACGCGCATGCAACATATGCGCCCGTATACGAGGGGGTCAGAATCTGATCGCGATGCCCTTGCGAGTTCATGAACCCGTCGATGAGGCTGGAATGCGACCAGGAGTAGCCCACGATGTTGTCGCCTTGGTGCCAAATGGAAAACGACGCAGCGGTTGCATTTGCATGCAGTTGTCTCGCGGTAGTCGCATAGCACGAGGACAGAGCAGCGAGACCGTTTGCGAGGCGCTGATCGTTGAGGCCGGCACAAAAGACGGCTGCATCAGTGCGGTTTAACGGAACAGTAACGCCAGTGCTGCTCGAACGGCCAGTAGGCGGAGGCGGTGGCGGCGGAAGGATGATTTCGATCTGCTGGATATAGGTGGTGGGGTCAGGCTCTGCGCTCAACGTGGGCGCGGCAATGATCCCCACCGGGACATCGGGCGCTGTGTACTCGACTCCCGTCGACTTGAGCGCAACCGGCGGCGGCATGAGTTGAGCGGCATTCGCCAGGCTGACTCCAGCGATCAACGGCACTACAGCGAGCAACACTAATGGTGGCCACCAGCGCGGGCGTCGATTGCGATCGCCAACCAGGACCACCGCTGTCATCTCACCAGTGTGAGACCACCCAGTCAATGGCGGCAAGGAGTTTGTGAACATCCGCAGGCTCCACCGCGGGGAAGACCCCAATTCTCAACTGGTTGCGGCCTAGCTTGCGGTACGGGAAGACGTCCACCACACCGTTGGCGCGCAAGATGCCTTGGAGGCGTTCGCTGCTCACCGCGTCATCGAGGTCCACCGTGGCCACCACTGGCGAACGATGCGCG
Source organism: Actinomycetes bacterium (assembly GCA_023428185.1). Classification (GTDB taxonomy): domain Bacteria; phylum Actinomycetota; class Actinomycetes; order Actinomycetales; family Demequinaceae; genus Demequina. Next base: position 2,233 of record JAEYYZ010000117.1, on the reverse strand, counting down.
GGGTTGGCCACAAATGGCGTGGCGAACTCGCTCGCTTCAGCCCAGGCATAGATGGCGTCGGACGATTCCTTTGACCTCGCCGCCATGGCCGCAAGGCCGCCGCCTGCGAGCATCCACTCCAACTGCGCGCGCATCATCAGCAAGGTAGCGATCGCAGGGGTATTGAGGGTTTGGTCTGCTCGAGAGTTCTCCAACGCCACCGCTAGCGAGAGGCTCTCAGGAATGTAACGGCCGCTACCAGCAATCTCGCCGATCCGCTCCACCGCCGCCGGCGACGCCAAGGCGAACCACAACCCGCCATCGGCCGCAAAACTCTTTTGAGGAGCGAAGTAGTAGAGGTCGGTCTGCGTCACATCAAGCTCAATGCCGCCTGCAGCTGACGTGCCGTCCACCGCTACCAATGCGTCGCCGATGCCGGGGGGCCGCACCACGGGGGCGCTCACACCGGTGGACGTCTCGTTGTGCGGCCACGCATAGAGGTCAATGCCCTCTTGGGCCGATGCCGTCGCCAGGCTCCCCGGCGGGGCGTCCAGCACTTCTGGCTTGGTCAAGTGGGGAGCCGCGGTGGCTTTGGCGAACTTTGAACTGAACTCCCCAAAAACACAATGTTGGGCCCGCTCGCGCACGAGTCCAAAGGCGGCCGCGTCCCATACAAAGGTGGCGCCCCCGTTCCCGAGGAGCACCTCATAGCCATCAGGCAGGCCGTACAACTCGGCGAGCATGGTGCGAACGTCCCTCACAAGTCCTTTGACTGGCGCTTGCCGGTGCGACGTACCGAGCACTGAAGGGTTCGCTGCCATGATGGCGTCCACTTGCGCGGCACGCACTTTGGAGGGACCCGACCCAAACCGACCGTCACCAGGTAGTAAATCGGCAGGAATCGTCAGCGCATCGGGCATGCGTACAGCGTACTGGCGGCCCCAATGGCATCATTGCCCCGTGCTACGCATTGACGCCGGGGTCCAGCGCTACAACTGGGGAGCCATTGACGGCATCCCCCAGTTGCTGGGAATCGAGCCTGATGGCGGGCCCTTCGCGGAGGCATGGTGGGGGGCGCACCCAGCAGCTCCGTCCGCCACGGCGGCCGGAGATCTTGCACAGGTGATCGCTGCGGATCCCGTGGCCGCGCTCGGAATGGATGTAGCGCAAGAGTGGGGACAACTTCCTTACTTACTCAAGGTGCTGTCGATTGCCAAGCCGGTGTCCATTCAAGTGCACCCCACTCGCGACCAAGCCCACGTGATTAACGAGGCGTACGGGCCTGCGGAGTCTCCTCTCGCAGATCACGAGCACAAACCCGAGATGGTGGTTGCACTCACCCCCATGCGGTTGCAGTCCGGGTTCAGGCCGGTGCGCGAGACCGCGGCGGACCTGCGGCTGCTCAACCACCCCGTGGCCCTTCACCTCGCAGACGTGATCGAGAGCCCGGACGGTATCTCGGCATACATGGCGCAGGCGTTGGAAGCCGATGCCTCGTCTGGCGTGCTCGAAGCGTTGACCGCCGCGCGTGACGCCACGGCAGGATCAGACGTATTGCGAGCAGCCGCTGATGCGGCGGACGCACACCCGGGCGACATGGGTGCTCTCGTTTCCCTCGCCCTCAATGTGGTGGAACTCGCGCCCGGTCAGGCGTGCTTCACGGGCGCTGGCGTGGTCCACACATATCATTCAGGGCTCGGGTTAGAGATCATGGCCGCGAGCGACAACGTGTTGAGGGCCGGGCTCACCACCAAGCCAGTTCACGTGCCTCTAGTGCTGGATATTGCCCATCTGATGCCCAGTGACCCGCTGCTTCCGGCGCCCATCGGGGATGGCGAAGCGCGTACCTTCATTGCCCCGGCATCGGAATTCCAACTTTCCCTAGTCGCGGATGGCCAAGGCACGTGGGCTGGTGGGCCTCGCATCGTGCTGGCGCTTGATGGAACCGCTGTAGTGGTAGCAGGCGGCGGGACCGTGGTGCTGGAGCGTGGGCAAGCGGTGTTTGTCTCGGACAGCGACGGCCCGATGTCGGTGGACGCAAATGGCATGGCTTCAGTGGCGTCCGTGCCCACGCTCGCCTGACTCGAACGGCCCCTCCTAGCGCGCACTACGCTTGGCGCATGGCAATGCGACTTTCCGTCTTTGGTACGGGATACCTAGGAGCGACTCACGCGGCTGGCATGGCCGAGTTGGGTCACGAGGTCATTGGCGTTGACATTGACGCCGCCAAGATCGAGATGCTGTCCCGAGGCGA
>JAEYYZ010000074.1 GCA_023428185.1 Actinomycetes bacterium | reverse complement strand
TTTGACCTTCAAACCCGTGAAGACGGTGGCCTCGACGCGATGCTCGTGGCTGTAGGTGGTGGTGGGCTGGCAGGTGGCTCGGCCGTGTGGTGCGCGGACCGCATCCCTGTGGTCGGTTGTGAAACCGTGGGCACTGCGTCGTACGCGGCTGCGTTGGAAGCCGGAGAACCCGTACCCGTGCCCATCTCGGGTGTGGCGGCAGACCACCTTGGTGCGACCATCGGAGCGGTGCCGTGGGCCGCTATGCGCGCCGGCAATGTCCAGTCGGTAGTGGTCACCGACGAGGACGTGTTGGCTGCTCAGTTGCGTTTGTGGCGGCTGCTGCGCGTGGTGGTGGAGCCTGGCGTGGCCGCACCCATGGCCGCGTTGCTCACGGGTCGCTGGAAGCCTGAACCTGGCGCGCGGATCGGCGTGGTGCTGTGCGGGGCCAACGTGGTGGTGCCGTGGGGTACCACCGCGCTGCCGCCTGAGATGCATCCGTTCACCGGTGCACCATGATCGCGACCATGCGCTCGCGCCCGGCGCACACTTACTTGGGGCTCATGCTTGCGCTCACGTTCTCCACCGGAGTGATCGATGCAGTGGGTTACTTGGGCCTTGATCGCGTGTTCACCGGCAACATGACGGGCAACGTGGTGATTCTGGCCATGGGTCTCGCCGGCGGCGACGGCCTGCCCATTCTTGGACCCCTCATCGCTTTGGCGGCCTTCATGGCGGGAGCGGCTCTCGCGGGGCGCACCTTGCGAGGCGCGCGCGAGGGCTGGACGCGCCGCCACACGTGGCTCTTTGCCACTGTTGCCGCGGTGCTGGGGGCTGCCGCTGTGACCGCGCTCGTGGTGGGGGATCCGCAAGGCGTAGTCGCCTATCTCCTCACCGCCGCGTTGGGCCTCGCGATGGGTTGCCAAGCGGCGACGGCGCGGCACTTTGCTGTCAAGGATGTGACCACCGTGGTGGTGACCTCAACTCTCACCGGGTTGGCGGCAGATTCCGTGTTGGGGCGAGGCGTTGGCCAGCCGTGGCGGCGCCGGGTGGGCGCCATTGCGCTCATTGCGGCGGGTGCCGCCGTAGGTGCCTTCATGCTCCAGCTCCACCTTGGTTGGGGCATGGCACTCTCGGCGCTCATCACCCTCACGGTGGCGCTACTTGGTCATGTGGCGCGCCCCCGCCCAGAACTCGCACCCGAGTACGACGGCGCTGCGTCTCAATAGCGCGTGCGACCGTCGTTCGCGCGGCGCGAAAACCTGTGCGCGCAGACTTGAGCGATGTTCGCTCAAGTTTTAGAATTGTGATGAGCGAAGCCGACACCGTACCGGCTAACACTCACTCAAGTCACAGAGCCAGTACCTAGAGACTCAAGGAGGTCAGATCATGGCACGTGAAGTCACCCGACGCCCCGTTCCGGCCGCTGCGCCGTGGCAGGACGACTTTCAACGCATCGTTTCCCACTTCTTTGGTGACGCCGATGCCTCACTCGCCGGAGCGTTCAGCCCGGCTCTCGATGTCGAGGAAACCGACGAGGGATTCACCCTTCACGTGGAACTTCCAGGGGTGAGCGCGCCGGACGTAGACGTTTCCATTGAGGAGAACGTGCTCACCATCGCGGGTCAGCGCGATTTCTACGCTGATCGCAATGCGGATGGGTTCAAGCGGGTGGAACGCCGCTTTGGCCGCTTCCACCGAGCGGTCCGGCTCCCTGACCGCGTGGATCCCGAGGGGATCAACGCCACATACAAGGACGGCCTGCTCACGGTCACTGTTCCTAAGGCGGAATCCGCGAAGCCGCGGCGCATCCAGGTGTCCACGGCATAGCGAGACCCTATTCACCACGAGTCTCGCCGAGCAGGGCACTACGCGCGAAGGGCCAGGGAGACCTGGCCCTTCCGTCATCTGCGGCGTACTACACACAGGCTCCCGTGCGGGGAAGGCACCCTCACAGCGCGCTGTGCGTCACTCTCCCCGCACACATGGTGAGCGCTACGGGCATAGTCCTCAATACATCGGCCGATGCTGTGCGGGGGTCATGCTCCACAGCCACGAGGTCACCGTGGCGGCCCTCCTCCACCGCAGGGAAGGCAAAGCTGGCCGCGAGCGCCTGCTTAGCGCTCAGCGCATTGTGAAGATGCCACGGCGCCCTGGAATCGTCGGTGCGGCCCACGGCGGCCGCAATGGCCACCCAGGGGTCGAGGTCTGCCACAGGCGCATCCGAGCCCAAGGCCACCCGCGCCCCCGCCTTAGCCAGCGCGCCATACGGGAAGGCGTCTTGAGCCCGATCGCTCCACAGGGCATCGGCAACGTCGCGGTCGTCCAGGGCGTGTTGAGGCTGGACCGAGGCAGTGACACCGAGCGCCGCGAAACGGGGCACGTCTGCCGCTGCCACCAGTTGCGCGTGCTCCACACTCCCGCGGGCACCGGTCTCGTGGAACGCATCAAGCGCCCTGGTCACCGCGAGGTCGCCAATGGCGTGTAGTGCCACCTCCAGGCCCGCCTTGTGGGCGCGAGCCAAGAGCGTCCGCAGCCCCTCGGGGTCATGAGCCGCAAACCCGTAGCCGCCCGATGCCGCAGCCGAGGCATCGGCGTAAGCATGTGAACACAGCGCGGTGCGAGTGTTGAGCGAACCGTCCGCAAACACCTTGAGCGGGCCCACGGTGAGCAGACCGCGCGTGCCTGGCACCACGTCGCCTGTGCGGTCGCCCCTCGCCAGCGCTGCAGGCAAATGCTCAGGGTAGAGCCCCGCGCGCACCCTTAGCGCGCTCATGCCGCACGCAATGCGATGGCGCCACGCCGCGAGGTTGTCTTCCATCTGGAGGTCGATGATCTCCGTGACTCCACGCGCCGATGCCGCAGTCACCGCGTCGGCAATGAGACCAGCCTGGTGGGGTGCGTCTTGAGCGTCCACGGCTTGCTCAATGAGGAACGCGGCGGCTTCGCGAAGGATGCCCGCGTGAGGCGCCCCGCATTGCACGGCGGCCGGCTCGTTGAGCCACACCGAGTGAAGGTCATGGGAAATCACCACAATGGGCGTGCCCGGGGTGCCAGCAACGGTGGTCGCGTAGTCGAGCACTTCAACGGTGGGTGGTTCCGGCCACAAGGCATCTTGAAAGCCGCGCGCCACCAACGTGCCGGTGGGCGGACGGCTGCGGAGGGCATCGGCTATCAGGTTTCCCACCTCGTGGGCAGAGCGCGCTGCCGAAACATCCAGGCGGGCACGCTGACGAGCCCACAAGGCAAAGTGCACGTGGTGATCCACGAGGCCGGGTAGCAACCAACGGCCTTGGAGATCGATGTGTGCGGCGCCTTCTGGAGCATCGAGCCCCGGTTGCACGGCCACCACGCGCCCATGTGCAATGGCGACGTCCGTCGGTTCCTGGCTGGGGTCCACCTGCTCAGCGTTGCCAGGAGCGGTGAGCGCGTCGGTGCGCCCAACGCCCAGGGGTGCGAGTCGCGCATTGCGCAGAACGTAGACCTCAGGCTCGGCCATGCCCACACCCTAGGGCCGGATTGGAGCGGTCGCTTGGGACTAGGGGCACGCCTCGTCTTTTTTCACCGAGTAAAGGGTAACGATGGCGAGCTTGGAATGCACGGTGCCGGGCGCGGGGTCTTGGGTGCAGACCGTCCAGTTGGAGTCGTTGATCTGAGTGCGGCCTTGATCGGTGGCGTCTTCTTGGTTCATCAAGAATGAGCCGAGGGCCTGCAACTGGTCTTGGGCGTCTTGGAGACTCAGTCCGGTGACATCCGGCATCACAAACTCCGTGAGGGTATCGATGTCGTCCAGTGCGTCCTCGATGATGTCGACGGGCCCTGCGGAGACCGTCTCAGTGACTGTCACAGTGACGGCGGGGCGCGGGGAAGGGCTCTGAGAGCAACCTGCAACGGCCAGGGCACACGCCAGCCCGAGGGCGGTGACGGCACGTATGCGCTTGCTCACATCCATTGGCCCAGGCTACGTCAACGCGTGCCCTGAGTGCCCTCTTGACACTGCGCCACCTACCGCGTGATGGTCGCTTGACCCAGCACGCGCGTGCCGTCGTATAGGACGAGGCTCTGGCCAGCGGCCACGCCACGCATCGGCTCTTCAAGTGTCACCGTGACCTCGCCACCGTGACGCAACGCCAGGGCAGGGACAGTGTTGCCGTGCGCACGCACTTGCGCCTCGCATCGGACAGGGTTGGCGGCATCGGTGGCCGGAACGTCCGGCGCTAGCCATACAGTGTTTTCGCCACGCAATTGGCGCACCGTGAGGAGAGTCTCCGGCCCCACTGTGACGACATTGCGGGTGGTGTCCACTCCCGTGACGTATCGGGGGGCGCCGTCGGGGGCAGGTCGCCCAATACCGAGACCCTTACGCTGGCCCACGGTGTACGCATAGGCACCGGTGTGCTCGCCCACCACTGCGCCGGTGTGGTCCACGATGTCGCCCGGCTGCTCACCGAGGGCGCGTTCCAAGAACCCCTTGGTGTCGCCGTCCGCCACAAAGCAAATGTCGTAAGAGTCCGGCTTGTTGCTTACGCCAAGGCCGCGTGCTGCGGCTTCGGCCCGCACTTCCGACTTCGACCGCGCGGTCCCGAGAGGGAACATCGCCTTAGCCAACTTCTCTGGACCCATAACGGCAAGCACATACGACTGATCCTTGGCACGGTCAGTGGCGCGGTGCAATTCGCGGATGCCGTCGTCCCGGATGTCGATGCGTGCGTAATGACCGGTGGCCACGGCATCGAAGCCCAGGGCATCGGCGCGCTCAAGAAGTGTGTCGAACTTGATGTGCTCGTTGCAGCGCACACATGGGTTGGGGGTGCGTCCTGCCTGGTATTCGGTCAGAAAGTCCTTGACCACGGTGTCGTGAAACTCGTTGCTCAGGTCCCACACGTAGTATGGGATGCCCAGCTTGTCTGCGGCGCGGCGGGCGTCGTTCGAGTCCTCGATGGAGCAGCAGCCACGGGAGCCGGTGCGGAACTCGTCGCGGTTGCGGCTGAGCGCCATATGCACGCCCACCACGTCGTGACCGGCATCTTGGGCGCGCGCGGCCGCGACGGCGGAGTCAACTCCACCCGAGAGCGCTGCGAGAACTTTCACCCATCTAGGGTACGTGGCCTACAACGGGGCGAGTCACGCGCTACGTGGTGCGGGCGGCGTCCTGACTTTGAGCATCCACAACCTCGTAAGTACCAGGGGCCGCCGTCAAGAGCTCAACCGTGCGCGCCGCGGCGTCCACCACATTGACCGCCTTGGGCACGTCTGGGCGATCCGTGGTCCAGGCTCCCGGGCCATAGAAGACGCCGTACCTCACCACGATGCCAGGGTAAGCGAGGGTCTGCGCCTCCAGGTGGTCAACAGCTCCGCGGACCACGCTCGGAACGGCGAAGGCAATGGACTGCGCCAGAAAGGTAGTGGCCCCTGCTTGCTTGGCAGCTGCGATAAGGATGTCTGTGCCACGGCGGCGCGCCTTGTTGATGCCGAGCAACTTGAGCGGGATAAGCGCCTGCGTGGCCGGGAGGTCGGTGACCTGGTGGATGACAGCATCGGGTTGGAACGCGGCGATGTGTCTTGCCAGGGCCGGGTCGTAGAGGTCGCACACCACAGCCCGGGCCCCCACTGCCTCAAGGCTGGCCGCCTTCTCCGGCCGACGCGTCAGGCCGGCTACGTCATGTCCCGCCGCGATGAGTTGTGAGATCAAGGGGATGCCGATGGCGCCGGTGGCGCCTGCCAGGAAGATTCGCATGTGCCGAGCCTAGGGCTGATGGGGCTGGCGGGGGGTGGCGGGGGGTGGCGGGGGTGCGGGCGTGCGGCCCACCACTTGAGTCAGCGCGCACGCGCGACGACATCAGGCAACGCGGCCAAGAGAGCTTCCACGTCCTGGGCCGTGGTGGTGTGGCCCATGCTCACTCGGAGCGCCTGGGCGGCCTCAACTTCGCTAAAGCCCATGGCAAGCATGACGTGGCTCGCATCCACCACGCCTGCGGTGCACGCCGAGCCCGTGGACACCTGGATGCCGCGCTGGTCGAGGCCAAAGAGCATTGCTTCAGCGCTGGCCTTGGGGAACCAGATGTGAGTGATGTGCGGTGCGGTCTCTCCTGCCGATCCTGCCGATCCCGCCGATCCTGCCGATGCCGGGCCCGATACGCGCGCATCAGGCACGGCTACCTGGAGCCCGTCAACGAGCATCTTGCGCAGGCCCCTGAGCCGGACTGACTCCGCGTCGCGGTCAGCCACCGCTTGGGCGAGCGCCGCGGCAAACGCCGCCGCTCCCGCCGCGTCCAGGGTCCCGCTACGTGCACGCTGCTGCCCTCCGCCATGAGCCACGGGAGTGAGCGTGATGTCCCTGCGCACCACGAGGGCACCCACCCCCACAGGCCCGCCTACTTTGTGGGCGCTGACCGCCATAGTCGACAGCCCACTGCCCGCGAAGTCCAGGGGCAGGTGGGCGGCAGCTTGGGCGGCATCGGAATGCACGGGGATCCCCGCAGCCGTTGCCCACTCCACGGCTTCAGCGACGGGCTGGATGGCGCCAGTCTCGTTGTTGACCCACTGCAGGGACGCGAACGCCACCTCCTCGCCCCGCTCAAGCGCAGCGTGGAGTGCTTCGCTCACTACGCGCGAGTCTGGTGCCACGGGAAGCTCAACCAAGCCCGCATGTTGCGAGGTGACCAGCCAGCGCGCTGGGTCCAGCGCGGCATGGTGTTCCACGCTTGACGTGACGATGCGCGCGCAGTTCGGATTGTGGGCTCGTCGCTGCCAGAACAGTCCTTTGATGGCGAGGTTGTTGGCCTCGGTGGCGCCGGAGGTGAACACCACCTCGGTGGGGTGTGCCCCTAGCAACGCGGCGAGTTGTTCGCGTGCGTCCTCGACCACCGCGCGGGCACGCCTGCCAGCGAAGTGCAGTGATGAGGGGTTGCCCACGTGTTCGTGGGCGGCGAGCCATGCCTCGCGCGCCACCTGCCGCATGGGCGTGGTGGCGGCGTGATCGAGGTAGTGAAGCTGTGTTGCCGACACGGCTCGACCTTACCTGGGGCTCGCGGTCCCGGGCGTCTCGCAGGGCGGGAGTCAGGCAACGCTCCGCCCACCTCGAACCAATCAGGCAACGCTTCGCCCACTTCAAGCCAGTCAGGCAACGCTTCGCCCCCCTCGAGCCAGTCAGGCGGCGACGAGGCGTGCGGAGCTCGCTGGTTGTCGTCGCCTTCCAGGGTCCACCGAGGCAGGCGGCACGAACCACACGTGCCCGCGCTCGACCACTATCTCCCAGCCGTAGTCGTGGACTCGGTGATGACACCCCACACATAGGAGCACACCGTTATCTATGTCCGTGCCACCGCCTCGGGACCACCAGCGGATGTGGTGCACATCGCAACGCGCCACGGGCGCTCCGCACTTGGCGCACCCGCCATCGCGGGCTGCGATGGCCCGCCGTTGGGCCGGGGAGAACAGTCGCCTTGCACGGCCTAGATCAAGCGGCAGTGACTCGCCGCCCATCACCACCGGCAACACGGCCGCGTCCACCGCGAGGTAGCGCAACGTCGAAATACTGACGGGCTGCTCCAGCCCATCACACCTGGCAGAGCCCACCCCGGATTCGAGTTCCTCTTTGGTCACATGAACCACCAGCGTGGTCTTGACGCCCGAGGCCTCACTCTCGCAACCCAAAACGTGGCGCGCCATGGCCCCCAGGGCATCGGCACCAATCTGGCCAGCGTCCCTTTGCTCCTCCACGGGGACCTCTCGCTGGTCACCGAGCCCGCGCCGCACTTCCGCATCCAGCCACGCACGCAACGGAGCGGCCGTCACGGCGTCCAGCCGGGCATGTAGGCCCACCATGCCGTCGGGCTCGTCGAACCATCGCACATAGCGTCCCGCCCGCTGCCGCCGCTCGCGCTCTTCCAACCCCGCTTGATCAAGCCGCGCGAATTCCTGAAAGCACATGCGCCGCACCGCCGCCAACGGCAACCGCAACGCTCTCTCCACGAGCGCGCGCTCCAGGTCAACGGGAGGCTCAACTAAGTCGGACAACGTCTTGCGGATCACCGTCGCCTTATCGAGCCCCAATTCACCCGACCGTACTGCGGCCGCCACGTACGGATAGCCCGTACTACCCGGCCCCGGCATGGCGTGCCCGATGCTGATGAGTTTCCCGGCATCGGCCGGAGAAACCTGAGCCACTTCCGCAACCAACGCGCCTGATCCAGCGAACCCCTTGGAACGCGCAAACCGCCCAGCCTCCGGCTCGGACAACTCGTCAATGCGCTGCGCCAACGCGGCAAGGACACCGTCCGCTGCATGCCGCAAGCGCGCCACGCGCGCGACCCATGCCGTCGCCTCGTCGCCGCTGAGGCGTGCGGGGTCCACACCATCCAACGGGTCCAAGGCGGCAACACTTTCGCGGAGCGCCCCCACTGAAATCGACATGCGTCGAGTCAATCAGAGGGGTCTGACAAATAGCCCCATTCGGTACCAAACGGTGGGAAA
>JAEYYZ010000221.1 GCA_023428185.1 Actinomycetes bacterium | reverse complement strand
GTGGTCCTCGCCACGTCGGTGGATCGTTACCACGTATGGGTGAACCAGGCCAAGCTCGCCACGTGGAAGCGAGTGGAAGGCGGGCAAGTCCTCGCCGAAGGGGCGTTGGATGCGGCCAAGATTCTTGCCCCGCTCCTGGGTATCAGCGAGTCCGAACTCGCGGCTCAATTGGTGGGGGAGAAGCCCTTCCAGTACGTCGCCAAGAACGTCAGCCCCGATGTCGTGGACCTCATTCGTGCCGAACGCATCACCGGACTCGAGTTCGAGCCCACCGCGGAACGCATCTACCCCAACGGCTCTATTGCTGGCAACGTCATTGGATTCATGGGTGGCCGTGAGGACCGCCAAGGCTTATGGGGACTCGCGGGGATTGAGCAGGAGTTTGAAGACTTGCTCATGGGTACGCCTGGCTCCACTACCTATGAGCGCAGCCGCTTTGGCACCGTCATCCCCACGGGAGTGCGCTCAGACACGCCCGCCGTGCCTGGCACCGATGTCCAGCTCACCATTGATCGCGACATCCAGTACGCCGCACAACAGTTGGTAGCGGAACATCTCGCTCGCACCGGCGGTAGTCGCGCGGTGGTAGTGGTTCAGGACGTGCTGACGGGCGAAATCTACGCGCTAGTGGACTCGGGCTCTGTGGATCCCAACCACCCTGGAGACACCCCGGCAGCCAACAGGGGTTCGCGTGCAGTGTCTGACGTGTTCGAGCCGGGCTCCACCGCCAAGGTGATCACCATTGGAGCCGCACTGGAGGAGGGTGTGGCCACGCCGGAGTCACGGTTTGTGGCGCCGTACCAATACACCACCGCGAACAACCAGACCTTCCGTGACTCTCACGTGCACCCTGACCTCAAGCTCACGCTGGCGGGGATCTTGGTGGAGTCCTCCAACACCGGCACCATCCAAGTGGGCCAGCAAATGGACGACGCAACCCGCTACGAGTACATGCGCGCCTTTGGGTTTGGCGAGACCACGGGCGTGGGTTTGCCGGGTGAGTCTGCAGGGATTCTGCACCCCTGGGAAAAGTGGGACGGCCGCACCAAGTACGCAACCATGTACGGGCAGGGCGTTGCTTCCACGGCTCTTCAAACTGCGCAGGTGTATCAGACCATCGCCAACGGCGGGGTGAAGTTGCAGCCCACCATCGTCAAGGCTCTTGTTGGCCAAGATGGCACCGTCACCGTTCCCGAGCGCAAGCAACCCGAACGCGTCATCTCTCAAGACACCGCTGATCAACTGATGCTCATGCTGGAATCAGTGACAGTCGAGGGCACGGGCAACAAGGCGCAGATCGAGGGCTACCGTGTGGCGGGTAAGACGGGAACCGCTCAAGCTGCCGATGGTGAAGGCGGGCTCACGTCCATCGTGTCCTCGTTTGTGGGAATCGCGCCTGCAGACAATCCGCGTATCGTCGTCTCGGTCATTGTTTTTGACCCCAAAGGGGCCATATGGGGTAGCGAGGTTGCGGCACCGCTGTTCCAGGATGTGGCAACCTTTGCTTTGCAGTCTTTGCGCGTCCCGCCATCCGGGCCCGCAGAGACGTTGTACCCGACTACGTGGGAGTGAATCGTGGAGCACATGGCGCTCAGGCCCACTCGTGTGGCGCCGAGTTCCTTGGCACACATCGCGCAACGCGCACGCACCACATGCCCGCCCCATGCTGAATCAATCCTGATCACGGGAGCTACTGTCGACTCCCGAGACGTGACTCCCGGCGACCTTTTTGGTGCGTTTCCGGGGCTCAAAGTGCACGGGGCCACGTATGCGGCGCAAGCAGTGGCGGCAGGGGCATCGGCGATATTGACCGACGCCACGGGCGCGCAGCTTGTTGCGGACGTCGCCCCCCACATCCCGGTACTCGTTGCCGACGATGCCAGGGTGGCCATGGGAGAGGCCTCGGCTTTGATCTATGGCGACCCCTCCCGCTCACTCACTTTTGTGGGCGTTACCGGCACCAATGGCAAGACCACCACCAGCTATTTCATTGACAACGCTCTGGCCCAAGTGCACCCCCATCGGGGAATCATGGGCACCGTGGAGTTGCGCGTGCGTGACGAGGCCATCGAGTCGCCACGCACCACCGTTGAGGCGCCGGTACTCCACGGTTTGCTCGCGCGGATGCGCGAAGAGGGAGTGACGGCCGCTGTCACTGAGGTGAGTTCACACGCTGCGGCTCTGGAGCGAATCTCCGGCGCGGACTTCGCGGTGGCGGTGTTCACCAACCTCCAATGGGATCACTTGGATTTTCACGTCACCATGGAGCGCTACCTGGCGGACAAGGCAAAACTGTTTGCTCCGGGCCGTTCGCGGCGGGGGGTGGTGTGCATTGACGACCAGTACGGCCAGCAACTGGCACGCGAGGTGCAGATCCCCGTGGAGACGGTGTCCACTCGCCCTGAGAGTCCGGCCGGTGACTGGAACGTTGAGGACGCGCAGATTGGCTTGGATGGTGTGGGCTCGCAATTCACACTCATTGATCCCACTGGCGGGCGCCACGCGGCGGAGAGCCCCCTCCCGGGCCTCGTCAACGTCTCTAACGCCGCGGTGGCGATCGTGGCAGCTCACGCTGCGGGAGTGCCGCTGGACAAGGCCATTGCAGGCGTAGCAACGGCCCATGCGGTGCCGGGGCGCATGGAACGGGTAGTGGAACGCAGTGACAAGGATCCCCTTGCCATCGTTGATTACGCACACACTCCCGACGCTCTCACGCTTGCCCTTCAAGGTGTTCGCCCCATCACCCCTGGCAAACTCATTCTCATCTTTGGCTCTGACGGAGACAGGGATCAAGGCAAGCGGCCGGTGATGGGGGAGATCGCCGCTCACCTCGCAGACATCATCGTGCTGACGGACGAGAACCCGCGTTCCGAGGAGCCCGCCGCTATTCGTGCCGCGATTCGGGAGGGTATCCAGAAGGTGCGCCCAGACTTACGCGACGTGCACGAAGTGGAGCCCCGGGTAGCGGCAGTGGAATACGGGCTGCGCCTCGGTGGGCCCGGCGACACGGTCATGGTGACCGGCAAAGGTCACGAGCCCACTCAAGAGATAGCCGGAGTCTTCCACCGCTACAACGATCGTGATGCCTACCTCCAAGCGCAAGCCCGCATCGAAGCAGAACGCGCAGGCACCACGTGAGGCCGCTCACCGCTCAATGGGTAGCGAATGCTGTGGGTGGCGAATTGGCCGCCGATGTCGACACGCTCGTGACGTCCGTGGAGAAGGATTCGCGTGCCATCCAAGCGGGAGCGTTGTATGTGGCCTTTGTGGGCGAACGCTCGGACGGTCACGACTTTGTGCCCGATGCCGTGGCGGCCGGCGCAGCCCTTGCGCTCGTTTCGCAACCGGTAGCTGCGCCCCACGTCTTGGTAGATGACGTCACTGTGGCGCTTGGCCGGTTGGCCCAGGCCTACCTTGCTTTGCTGCGCACGGAGGGTGACATCACCGTGGTGGGGATCACGGGGTCCAATGGCAAGACCACTACCAAAGACTTGCTGGCCCAGATGCTGCCGGCGGCTGT